>CASDRL010000001.1 GCA_949283145.1 uncultured Clostridia bacterium
CCCTTCACTAGCCTGAAATCGTGCAGAGAAAAACCCTCGCCGAAGCCTCTCACCACCTTCATGCACCGCTCTTTGAGAGCGAGCGTCTCCTCGTCCTCGTTGTCGATGGGGTCGATGTGCAGGGTGAGCTGGATGCCGAGCCCCTCTTTGACGTCGCGCTCAATGTTGTCCGCAAGCTCGTGCGCGAACATGATGTCGTCCTTTGCGGGCACCTCGAGGTGCGCCACCGCAAAATATCTCCCCTCGCCGTAGGAGTGCACGGCAAGGTCGTGCATCCCGATGACGCCGTCATAGGAGAGCACCTTGTCTTTCAGGGTCTTCACAACTTCCTCGGGGGGACGGGTGCCGATGAGCGGATCCGCCGCTTCGAGGATATACTTGAAGCTGGACACCACGATGAACAGCGACACCGCAAGCCCGAAATAGGCGTCCACGTTGACTCCCGCCACATCCATGATGACGGCTGCCACCAGCACCGCGCCCGTCGCGATGACGTCGTTGCGGCTGTCCGCCGCCGCCGCTTTCAGCGCGCCCGACGAGATGCTCTTGGCAAAGTCGAGATACAGCCACATCTGCACCAGTTTCATCACTATGGACGCCGCGAGGACGACATACGTCCAGACATCCACCGAGACTTCCTCCGGAGTGATGATCTTCTCCACCGAGGATTTGCACAGCAGCACGCCCACGATGAGGATGATGACCGCGACGACCAACGCGCCGATATACTCATATCTCGCGTGTCCGTAGGGGTGCTCGCGGTCTGCGGGACGGGAGGCGAGCTTGAACCCCGCCACCGTCACGGCGCTGCTGCCCGCGTCGGAGAGGTTGTTGACCGCGTCCGCGATGACCGTCACGCTGCCAGAGACAAAGCCTACGGCGAGTTTCAGCGCGCAGATCACCGCGTTGGAACATATGCCGAAGACGCCCGCCGCCACACCGTAACGGGTGCGCACCTCGGGTCTCCCCACGGACTTATAGTCCTTGATCAGCAGCTTCTTCAACCACTCCATCACCAATCCTCCCTGTGGGAGATCTTGACATCGTCGTAATAATCGAAATATCTGCGCTTGAACGCCTGCGTCTCCTGCCGCCTGCGTTTGAGCTCCTCACGCGCCTCTTTGAGCGCCTCGGTGGAGGGCTCCTCCGCGGGCTCGTTCTCGGGAGTGAGTTTCGTCTTGTCCTCTCTCATCCTTTCACCCTATGCGGCGGGCGCGCGTCCCGCGCCCGAAAAATCAAAACTCTATGTGCTTCACGCCCTCGCGGGTGCTCCAGCGATAGATGACCACCTTGTTGCCCGTCGCCGCCACCTGCTCCGCTCCGAGTCTCTCCGAAAGCTCCGCCAGCGCTTCCTTCGCGGAAATGCCCGCCGTCTTCAACACCGTGAGCTTGACAAGTTCGTGCGCGTCGAGCGCCGCGGAAACATCCGCCAGCATATTCTCCGTCAGCCCGCCTTTTCCCACCTGGAACCATGCGGGGAGCCCGTTCGCCAATGCGCGCAAAGCCGCTCTCTGTTTGCTCGTCATCATATCTTCTCCTTTGTCGCGCCGTCATGCTCCGGGAGCGCGAAAATGCCGCTCTCCTCCACGATGGACGCCGCAAGCCCCACCAGACTCTTGCAATAGGGCTTCATGGAATTGTGCGTGTTGCCGTGCGGATGCTCCGCGATGAGGTCGCGGCAGACTATGCTGCCCGCACGCTCGCGGAACTTCTCCGCCATCTCCCTCTCTTTTGCGTAGAGAGTCTCCTTCTCTTCCTTATCAAGAGTGTCCCAATCGCGGGAAAGTCCCAAGAGCATCGCCATGCCGCTCACCGCACCGCACACCTCTCTCAGCCTGCCCATGCCGCCGCCGAATGGCGCGGAAAGCCGCCTCAGAACGCCCTCGTCCACGCCTGCGACATCGGCAAACGCCAACACCACGGACTGCGCACAGGTGTACCCTTCAAAAAACAACTCTTCCGCTCTTTCGGCTCGTGTCATTTCACTCCCGCCGCGCCCCGCGCACACGCGCACGAACGCTTATCCGTAAAACTATTGAACAATAATATCACACCCCGCGCCCGAACGCAACCGAAAACGGCGTACTCATTTACGCCCTGAATGAGCCGCTCATCTCGCGTGGGGCTCGGAGGTTACGGCGTGCTCATAGAAGAAAACAAGCTGCCGTCCTCTGACATGGGAGTGTTGTTGAGCCCCCTCCTCCCCTCCGGGACTCCTCCCCCACTCGGAATAGAGTTCACGTCTCCCAAAATGCGGGACTAACTTTTGAACTTTACCAAAAATTTTGGTGATCGCACCCACATAACCAAGCGGATGCCGGTACCGGTTAAAATCCCCTCGCGGGGCGAGGAGGGCGACTCGACGCGCACCGAGCCCGTGTCTATTTAATTTTCCGTCCGGCTTGCGAGGTCGCGGGGCGCGCCGCGACTTGCAAGCGTGGGCGAAAATTCGCCCACGGTGCAAGTTTGGCTGAGCGGCGCGTAATACCGTCTCCGAAAAAGAAACGGCGTATTCATGCACGCTTCGAATAAGTGAACGTTAGGGCGGCTCCACTCCGGACGAGATAACGTCGGGTCTAAGGACGTCACGCTCGGAGTTTTCGTTATTACGTCTCCGAAAGAGAACCGTCATTCTCAAAGACGCTTCAAATAAACTGTTCGTCTCGGGGGTTATCTTGATTTCCCCCTCCTTCCCTTCGGGCTTTCCTCCCCCGTGTCCGAAAGGGCTTCACTCCTCCTAAAATGCGGAACTAACTTTCCGTCTTTTGAAAAAAGTTTGAGTCTCGCATTAACATAATCGAGCGGCGAACAGAACTCACCGAAAACCCGGCACGGGCGGAGGAATTCGGCACTCGCAAATTAAAGCCCGTGTCTATTTGAGTTCACGGCATTGCTCGGCACTCACTTAGCGCGCCGCGACTTGCAAGCGTGGGCGAAAATTCGCCCACGGTGCAAGTTTGGCTGAGCGGCGCGTTGTTCCGTCTTCGAATAAGTGTTTGTTGGCTGACGGCGATATTTCGATGAAGTGCGCGAAAGAGCCACTGTCAGGGAGCGGAGCGTACACGGACGTACGTGAGCACCATGACAGTGGCTCTGACAAAGCAATTCGCGAAATAGCGCCGTCAGTTCTTTTTGTGTGGGTTTCGAGGCGCCGGCCTCTCCCCCTCATACACATCCACCTGCATGTTCGGAGTGAGGTAGCCGGCGTCTTTGAGAGCGGTGTAGACGGCTTCGTTGAGGCGGTATTTCACGGACCAATAGGACTCGGTGGGGGTGAAGCATTTGAGCTGCATTTTGACCGAATTGGTATCTTGACCGTTCATAACGATGCTGTAACCCTCGTCTTTTGCAAGAAGCTCCTCAGCGGTCGCGACCTTGTCGACGATGTCGCGCACTTCGGCGATGTCGCTGCCCTTGTCCACGGCGATGTCCACCACGATGCGGCGGAAGCGGCACCCTTCATAGTTGATGATGGGGTTGTTGACCGCCTCGGAATTGGGCACGATGATGACGGTGTCGTCGTCCGTTTTGAGGGTGGTGTTGAAGAGGTTGATGTTGGTGATCCTGCCCTCTTCGCCCGCGATCTCGACATAGTCGTTTTTCTTGAAAGGCTTGTTGAAGATGATCATGATGCCGCTCGCGATGTTGCCAAGGCTGTCCTTCAGGGCGAGACCTATGGCGACGCCGCATGTGCCGATGACCGCGATGATGGAAGCGGTGTTGATGCCCATGGTCGCGAGCGCGGTGATGAGCACTATGATCTCCAAGACGATGTTGACCAGCGACACGATGAAGCCCGACATCGCCTCGTCGCGTTTGCTTTTGCGGAGGATGCGTTTCAGCACCTCTTTGATGAGCCTTACGATGATGAGACCGACGATGAGGATGATGATGCCGTAGAGGATGTTGAGCCCGGCGTTTTTGAAAAAGTCCACAACGCCCTGCCAGAATTCTTCCATAGTTCCCTCGCTTGTATCTTGATGACCTGATTATACCACATCCCCGCCCGAAATCAACCCGTCACGCGAATGCGGAAACGGGACCGTTCGGAAACCCTCTTGCAAAACGCCGCATTTTACTGTATAATTTTTGACGAAGGTTAAATTTCCGCGCGGATATGCGCGGGCATACCCGCATACGGAGGATAAATGACCACGGAGGATCGCGACATCAAAGCCCTGCCGGAAGAAAAGGAAGACGAAGTGCGGCAGCAGAACGGAGCCGCGGACGGCATAGGCGCCATCCCGCGCACAAAGGACATCTTCGGCATTGTGTGGCTCGCGCTGTGCTGCATATTCATGCTGACGATGCTGGCGTCGGGGTTCAACTTTTTCCCGCTCGTGGGGCTGGTGCTGTCCATAGTCGCCGCCGTTGCGCTCATCGCGCGCACCGCAAAGGACAAACCCGCAGGGCTCTTCCTCTGGGTGTCCGGGCTGGTCATCTACGGCGGGACATTCCTCTACTTCCTCATCTGGGGCGCGGACTCATTCGGCAAACGGCTGTGGTGGAACCTCGTGCTGCTGCTCGGACCCGTCGGCATGGCGGTGCTGTTCGTCTTCCTCCGCAAATTCCTGAACGGCAAGGCGCTCAAAGGCGTTGCGTGCGCGGTGCTCTCCCTCATGATCGCGACGACGGGCATATACGCCCTCTTCATGAACCTGCGAGCCCGCCCCGTGGTGGACAGGCTGTGGGAGGGGCATGACGCCTATCTCTCCTCCGTCTCCTCCAAAAAGAAGGGCGCGTCGCCGAACGTCCTCGTCATACTCATGGACGACATGGCGTATGCGGACATCTCGGCGTACAGCTATCTCACGGGCAGGACTCCCACCATCAACACCCCCAACATCGATTCCATCGCGGAGAACGGCGTGATGATGGAGAATTTCTACGCCGCGTCTCCCGTGTGTTCCCCCTCGCGTTTCGCGATGCTGACGGGCAGATATTCCTCCCGCGGCTATCTCGACAACGTGGTCTTCCCCACCGTCACGGACAGCGACCCGTGGTCCCCCACCCACTTCCTCGACCCCTATCAGTTCCTCTTCAACGTGGACGGCATCCTCGGCGACGAGGTGACCTTTGCGGAAGTGCTGCAAGCTGCGGGCTACGACACCGCGTGCATAGGCAAGTGGAACCTCGGAGACTACGGCGAATATCTGCCCACCAACCAGGGTTTTGACTATTTCTACGGCAGCTATTACGTCAACGATATGACGCCCTACAACTGGGTGCGGGACACGGGCAGCGGACACCCGGAGGGCGTGACCCACGCCGAAGTGCGCACTCACGCCGAAAACCTCGACCAGTCCGAAAGCACCCGCCTCTTCACGGACGAGATGCTCTCCTTCATGACCTCCTCCGTCGAGAGCGGCAACCCCTTCCTCGCCTTCTACACCTCGCCGTGGCCGCACTACCCCATCTTTTCCGACAACAACGACAACGGGAAGGGGGATACCTCGGACGACAGCTATATCGACTGCATAGAGGAGTTCGACCGCGAGCTGGGCAGGATCCTCGACTATCTCCGTTCCACTCCCGACGAGGAGAACGGCGGCACCCTCTACGACAACACCGTCGTCATCTTCACCTCGGACAACGGTCCCGGGCGCGAGGGGGCAACGGGGGCGCTGAGAGGGAGAAAGAACACCACCTTCGAGGGCGGCATGAAAGTGCCCCTCATCGCGAGTTATCCCGCGGGCGGCGTGGGCGGCAGCCCCAACTCCACCGTCACGGTGACAGAGAACGACGGTACTTCCCGCACCTCTCCCACCCTCCGCGTCACGTCCTCGTCCATGAACTTCGACATCTTCACCACCCTGATCTCCCTCTCCGGAGTGACCAACGACGACGGCAGCGCGTTCCTGCCCTCGGACAGGATCATAGACGGCGCGGACCTTGCCGCTCTCTGGCGCGGCGAGACCGATCCCGACGCCTCCGTGCATGACGTCCTCTTCTATCAAAAGAAGGGCAAGACCCAGGCGGTGCAGATGACAAACGTGCCCGTGGAGACGGAACACGGCACGGAATATTACGACTTCAAGTATTACGACCGCGTGCAGACGGAGAACTCCGCCTTCATCGATCAATATTACGTCAACTACCTCTTCAACCTCGACGCAGACCCCATCGAGGGCTACAATGTCTCCATGGTACACCCCGATGTCGCGGAAAAACTTGCCGCCGCGCTCGACGGCTTCCGCGACGAGATGAAGAGCAACCGCAGGGGGATACGCTGATGCCCGCGATCTCCGTCATGCTCAAACCCGCGTCTTCGCTTTGCAACATGCGGTGCAAATATTGTTTCTATCACTCCCTCGCCGCGCAGCGCTCCGCGCCCTCTCACGGCATGATGAGCGAAGAGACCCTGAAAAACGTCATCGCAAAGGCGCTCGACTACGCGGACGGCGCGCCCGTC
>CASDRL010000002.1 GCA_949283145.1 uncultured Clostridia bacterium
ATTATGCCCCTCGACCCCAAGCTTTATATAATAATGCGCCGAAGTGCGCGGCGTTGCCCGCGCACTTCGGCGCACTTTTTTTATAAAAAGTATGGGAGCGCGAGGGTGTAGCACCCTCGCAAGGGGGTGTGGGGGTAGAATAACCCCACAGGGAGCATTATTTTTCTATTTCGAGTTCGTCGGAAGTGAAGAGCGGGTGATCGAGGAACTCGACCGCCGTCATCCCGAAACCTGCGGCGATCATCATGACGGTATTGAGCTCTATGCCCTTGTTGCGCCCGCTCATGATACCGTTCATCGTCCCGTGCTGAATGTGTGAAAGCTGTTCCAGACGATATTGCGTCATGCCGCGCTCGGCAAGCAATCCCGCAATACGCTTCGCAACCGCTTGACAAACCGTCATACCGCACCTCCGTCCGTTTTCGAATAAAGTTTAGCAATATAAGGCGTTAAAAATACGGAGTTATAGCGCCGTATGCTTTACTGCGCCGTATTTTGCAGATAATATTAAGAAGTTATAACGCCGTACGGAGCAGCAGATGGTCGTCTCATTCATCGGGCACAGAGATATAGAAGATAAGGGCAGGGTGTACGAAAAAATCGTTGCCGTGATGCGCGACTTGATAATAAATCATACAGCCGATGTGTTTCTCTTCGGCAGCAGGAGCGATTTTGATTCACTGTGTGTAAAAGCCGCAGAGGAGTTGAAGGCGGAATTCCCGCATATCGAGCGCATTTAAGTTCGTGCCGAGTATCCTGTGATCAGCGATAGTTATAGGGCATATCGGCTTGAAAGCTATGATGACACCTTTTTCCCCGCAAGACTTCAAAGCGCCGGGAGGGCCGTTTATGTCGAGCGCAATAAATTCATGATAGATAGTGCGGATATATGTGTGTTTTATTGTGACAGGAGCCAAGTATCCGCAGCCGTGTCAGGTGCGCGTCTGGCATACAACTATGCCGTTTCCAAACACAAGCAAGTGGTAAATCTATTCGATGTTTGTTCCGTGGGTCTCCCCTCTTGACTCCGAGCAGGGGCGCCGCCCCTGCACCTCGCGAGGGGTGTCATCCCCGCGCCCCCCTTGCGAGGGTGTTACACCCTCGCGCTCCCTGTGGGGGAATTATTCCCCCACACCCCCGTACTTTTTTATTATAAAAGTACGCCGAGTGTTGCGGGCGCAGCCGCAACGCTCGGCGCAATATTATATAAAAGTTCGGGGTCGAGGGGCAAAATGCCCCTCGCGGGGTCAAGGGGCAGAGCCCCTTGGCGAAGCGGGGCACGCCGCATCAAAAGATGCGGTCGAGGAGCTCTTTCACCCAAGAGGAATAGGTGACGTTTTCTCCGTCGCCGGGGAGAAAGCAAAGGGGCGGGAACGCGACGCACCACCAGTTGTCGCCCGTGCCCTCTCCGAGATAGATCATGAGTGCGTCATACTCTCCCGCAGGAAACACGTATCCGTCGTACTCCCGTTCCGGGAAAGTTTCGGTTTTCAGCTCAACGCGGGCTTTATAATCAAATCCGTTTGTTTCAAGTGCCGATTGCGCCGTTTCGCGTAAATTTCCGCTGTTTTTTGCGAGCACCGCGAGGGCGTCGTTTTTGCTTTCGCAGCCGTCGAGCATGACGGTGAGACGGGCGGTGATCTCGTCGCGGACGGCGAGCTTTACGGCTTGGTCTTCCGCGGAATTGCTGTTGGCGCGGATATGTATCCTGACAACTTGCGCGGCGATGTCTTCCGAGCCCGGGGAGGGGAGGAAGACCCCGTCTCCGAAGTCGCAGGCGGAGAGGATGACCGTCGTCGCGAATACCAGGAAAAGAAAAAGAACGGAAAGGGTGACTCGTGTTTTCATGATGACCTCGCGGCGATTATTGCCGCGGTCGCAGTTTTTTATACGCGGCAGAATGGGAGCTCGTTTCGGCATACATAAAACCGCGGCTAACGCCGAAAATAACCGCGGAGGATAACATGCAAAATTCGGCATTGAAACGAACGGCGACAGCCGTACTTGCGGTGCTGCTCATCCTTGCGGTGATGTGCGCGGTAGTGTTTGCGGAGGCGGAGGGCGGCGCGGACGCCGCCACGCTCAGGCAGGGCAGCACGGGATCGCAGGTGAAAGAGATGCAGCAAAAGCTCAGGAACTGGGGCTATTATGACGGTGCGGTGGATGGCATCTTCGGCTCGGGCACGCGGGATGCGGTGAAATATTTTCAGCGCACCAACGGTTTGACGGCGGACGGCATAGTGGGTTCCGCCACGGCGGCGGCGCTCGGGATGACGCTCTCGGGCACGTCTTCTTCGGGCGGCGGGACGTCTTCCTCCGGGGTGCTGAAGCGGGGCAGTACGGGCGACAAGGTGAAGGAGATGCAGCAAAAGCTTAAGAACTGGGGCTATCTCACGGGTTCCGCGGACGGGATCTTCGGTTCGGCGACGGAGAGCGCTGTGAAGTATTTTCAGCGCCGCAACGGGCTGACCGCGGACGGCGTGGTGGGCTCCGCGACTGCGGCGGCGCTCGGGATGACGCTTTCGGGCGGCTCGTCCTCGGGCGGCGGAGGCGGCATCACGTCATCCGACCTCAATCTGCTTGCGCGCGTGGTCTACGGCGAGGCGCGCGGAGAATCTTATATCGGACAGGTGGCAGTCGCTGCGGTGGTGTTGAACCGCGTCGAGAGCTCAAGTTTCCCCAACACGATCGCGGGGGTGGTGTATCAGGCGGGGGCGTTCGACTGCGTGGCGGACGGACAGATCAATCTCACTCCCGACGACACCGCGGTCAAGGCGGCGCAGGACGCGCTGAACGGATGGGATCCCACCTACGGCTGTCTGTTCTATTACAACCCGCGCACGGCGACGTCGGCGTGGATGCTCTCCCGCCCCGTCAAGCTCGTAATCGGACAGCATAATTTCTGTTAGGAGGCAATATGGACAGGAAAAAACGCAGTGATATCGAAGAGAAAAAAGCGGCGCTCACGGCGTATGCCAATGAGCTTGCCGAAGAGGACAAAACTCCCGCCCGCGAAAGCACGGCGAAAAAGAACAAGCGCAAGCGCGCGTTCCGCATAGCGGCGGTGTCCGTGGTGGCGGCGCTTGCCGCGGGGAGCATCGCGGGGCTCTCCGTCGCGCTCGTGTACAGCGAGGGGATGAACGATCTCAGGGCGGAGTATATGCGGGATATGGAGGGCGTATATACGCGGCACTATTACGACCTTGCGGACAGCGCGAACGACCTCAACGTCACTCTCGGCAAACTTGCGGCGGCGGACACCGCGGCGGCGCAGCAGGAGTTACTATACGACATCCGCAGTGCGGCGGAACTCGCAAGCGTCAGCCTCTCCGCATTCGAGGGCGGGGAAGAGGGCGTGATGAAAGCGAGCAAATTCGTGGGGCAGACGGGAGACTATGCCCGTTATCTCGCCGAAAGGCTCAACGACGGTACCCCTCTCACCGCGGACGAGACCGCGAAACTCGCGGAGCTGCGCAGGATGACGGGAGTGCTTGAACGTGCGCTCCGGGACACCCGCACGGGGCTCTCGGAGGGACGGCTCTTCCTCGGCGAGGACGGGATGCTCGCGGAACTTGCGGGGGAGTTCGACGTCTTCTCCGAGCCCGACGTCAACTATCCGGAGATGATCTATGACGGACCCTTCTCGGATGCGCTGGAACACCGCGGGTGCAAAGCGCTTGAAGGCAGGGAAAAGATAACGGAAGAGCAAGGCGCGGAGTTCCTTAAAAGTATGGTGCCGGGCGCGGAGAGCGCGGAGTTCCTCGGCAGGACGGAGTCCGACATCGTCACGCTCAATTACACCGTGAGGACGGCGGAGGGGACGTGCTTTGCGCAGCTCACGGAAAAGGGCGGTCTTCTCGTTCTCTTCGACATGCAGCCCGACCGCGTGTCCGCGGCGGAAGCGGAGCCCGAGATGTGCGCGGCGGCGAAAGCGTTCGCGGAACGCGCGGGATTCAAGGAACTCGCGGTGGTGTGGAGCACATCCGCGCACGGAGTGACCTATGTCAACCTCGCGCCCGTTGAGGACGGCGTCGTGCTCTATCCCGACCTCGTCAAAGTCAAACTCGACGAGGGAAGCGGCAGGGTGACGGGGCTGGACGCCACGCACTATGTCTTCAACCACACCTTAAGAGACCTGCCCGCGCCGGCGCTCACTCTTGTTCAAGCGGGCGAAAAACTTCCCCTTCCCGCGGTGGGAGAGGGCAGGCTCGCCCTCATTCCCACGGACGGGATGCGCGAGGTGCTGACCTATGAGTTCGAGTGCGAAAAGGACGGGACTTACTTTGTCTACATCGACGCGCTGACGGGCGAGGAGACCAACATCCTCTACGTCGTTTCGGACACCGACCGCGGCTCCGTCCTAATGTGACAGACGCCGCTAAGGGCGCCCTCGCCCGCCATAAAAAGGAACGGCGAGCGGATGGGGTGTGTCGGATGTGCACATAGCAGATAGGGGAAAGCAATGGAAACTAATAACACAAAAACGCGCGTTTATGCGCGCGTTTTTGTGTGTTAAACAGCTTGTTTTGTGATTTCCGTCAGCTCTTGGGCACGGGATATCTGCGATTGTAAGCGCGGATATTTTTGAACGTCTTCCTGTTTTTGCGGTAGACGCGCTCGTAGACGGTGTGGTAGAGCAGCATATACTTTTCGTGGTTTTTCATGTCGGGCATATAGCACTTGTCGTCGTGCACCATGTGGCTGATCGCCTGCTGCGGGGTCTTGAAAGTGCCTATGCCCATATAGGTCAGCATCGCGCAGCCTAGGGCGCTGTTCTCGTAGGTCTGCGTCTTGCACACGGGCAGTCCCGTGATGTCCGCGATGATGCGGCAGACGCGGTCGGAGACGGAGCCGCCGCCCGAGATCATGATGCTCTTGATGTTGGAGCCCGCTCTCTGCTGTATGCTGGAGAGTCCTTCGTAAAGTCCGAAGCCGATGCCTTCTATTATCGCGCGGTAAAAGTGCGCGCGGGTGTGGACGTCCGAGAAGCCGATCATCGTGCCTTTCGCCCACGGGATCTTGATCTTCGGAGACCAATAGGGTTGCAGCACCAAACCCTCGTTGCCGACGGGGGTGACATCCAGGAGTTCGTCGAGGAGCTGTTCGGGCGAGCAGCCGAGCTCGGCGGCGCGGGCGCACTCCTTTTCGCCGAACTGTTCCTTGAACCATGTCACCATCCAGCAGCCGCGGAAGATCTCCACTTCGGGGTTATACAGCCCTTTGATGACGGCGGGATAGGCGGGCATGAAAGGTTCCGGCTCGACATATTTCTGCGTGGTGATCTGGATGGTCGCGGTGGTGCCCATGCTGATGGACGCTTTGTCCGACCCGAGCACGCCGGAGCCGAAGGTCTCGCAGCCCTTGTCAGACCCGCACGCGATGACGGGCAAGCCTGCTTTCAGCCCCGTCTCCGCTGCCGCTTCCGCAGTGATGTGTCCGATGAGGGAGGTGGAGTCCACCAAGTCTATCATCTTGTCCGCTCCCGCGTCCGTGAGATAGGTGTTGACGACTTTTTTGGTCTGCCACTTCTGGTTTTTGTAGTCGAAGGGGAGATGTCCGATCTGCGACGCGACGCTGTCCACCAGCCGTCCCGTCAGACGGAGATTGATGTAGCCCGAAAGCTGGATGATCTTTTCGGTGTTGTTCCACACCTCGGGCTCGTGCTCGTGCACCCAGTTCATCTTGGTCACTTTGCGGATGCCGCAGAAGGGCTCCCACATTTTGACGGCTTTGAGCAACAGCTTTTGTGAGAAGGGGATGACCTCTTCCACGCGGGAGCATTCGCGCTCGTCCAGCCATACGAGGAAGGGGCGCAGCACCTTTTTGTCCTTGTCCACGAAAGTGATGGTGTCGCGGATGGTGGTCACGCCCACGGCGACGATGCGGTCAAAGCCCAAGGGATATTCCTCTTTCAGGCGATGGATCGCCTTCACCATATTGTCCCAATAGGTCTCGGGGTGCTGTTCCGCCCAGCCGCTGTTCAAAGAAAAATAGGGCGTGAAAGGCACTTTTGCCTTGCAGATCTCCATACCGCGGTCGTTGTAAATGATGGCGCGGACGCTCTGTGTGCCGAAGTCGATGGCAAGCACGTAATCGTTACTCATAATTTCTCCCTTAAAGAGCGAAAAGCTCCTTTTAAGCATACACCGAGCGGGAAATTGTGTCAATAGACAACACAGCACACCTGTCGTTTAATACACCGCCCGTCAAGCGCTCATCCGCAAGTGCGGGAGCGCTTGACAAAGAAAGAGATCGCGACTACAATAAGACAGCGTCAGGAAGATGTTTCCGTAGCTCAGCAGGATAGAGCGTCCGCCTCCTAAGCGGAAGGTCGTGGGTTCGAATCCCGCCGGGAACGCCAGAAAAACCCGCTCGCAAAGAGCGGGTTTTCCATAGCGTAAAGGCGGGCTTCTTCACCCTGTGGCTGACGCTCGGCGCCGCCTGCTCGACCGCGCTCGCAGATCAGATGCGCCGCCTTCGCTATTCCGTCGTGCTGCGCACTCCTTACGAATCCCGCCGGCTTGCTAGGCAAGACGCTTTCGCCGACCACGATGCTATGTGAAAGGACTGTCGCTTGATAAAACGGTTTATCTGGCTTTTATGTTCCTTGTTCGGCGAACATCCCGCCGCCATAGCGCAAAGGCGGGCTTCTCCACCCTGTGGCTGACGCTTGGCTCACACGTGCAAAGGTTTCATCGTGCTCAAGCACGCTCCGAATAGGCTTCTCGTCTCGAGGTTATCTTGATTTCCCCCTCCTTCCCTTCGGGCTTTCCTCCCCCGTGTCCGATTTGAGTGCAGTCCTCGCATCTTGCGGGACTAACTGTGCATTTCTACAAAAATTTTTAATATCGCACTGACATAACCAAGCGGAGAACTGCACTTGCCGAAA
>CASDRL010000003.1 GCA_949283145.1 uncultured Clostridia bacterium
ATTATATAAAAGTTAGGGGTCGAGGGGCATAATGCCCATCGCGGGGTCAAGGGGCAGAGCCCCTTGGGCACTCCCACCGGGGTGCAGGGGCGGCGCCCCTGCCCGGGTCAAGGGGCAGAGCCCCTTGGATATTCCCGCGCATTCAGCGACATGTGCGGTGAAAGCGCGCCCGCTATGACGCAGCGCGGTGAGCGCGTTAGCGCGGAGCGCAAGGAATGAAGTCCGACCAAAATGGCGACTGTTGTCGCCATTTTGCGTTTGGTCGGAAATCACGTGATTCCGAACAGTTGCTCCATATCGACGGTGAGCTGACCGTCGGAGTACACGAGGGCGCCGAAGAAGTCGGCGAGTTTGACGTCCTGCAGGATGTAGGAGACCTGGGGTGAGACGGCGATGTTTGCGTACTTGAGCAACTCGCCGATGGTCATATCCGTGAACATGGAGTTGACGTTTGCGGAGAGCTCGTCCACTGTGGACCCGCTGAGAGCGGGGTTGTCGAAGATCGAACCCGGCTCGATCTCCATCATCTCGCCGATGGTGAGGGTGTCGATTGTCTCATTGAGAGAGCCTATGGTCACCTGCCGCTCAAGGAGCGAGATGAGGATGGTGGGGCTCTTTTCCTCACGCACGGTCACCTTGGTGTCGGAGAGCGCGGGAAGTCCGGTGCCGCCGGTGTTTGCGGCATTTCCGCCGATATAGCCGATGACGCGGTCATAGCGCGCAGCGTCTGCTCCGTGGATGTCTTTGTTATATTCCTCCCACTTGCCGGAGACATTCGTCCACTTGCCGTCCGTCCCGTTCTCGATGTAGATGTAGTCGCACTCGCGCTTGGAGTAGACGGTGTAGCCTGCTTGATAACCTGAGTCGATGAGAGAGTAGTAGTAGAGTGCGAGGGAAGTGCTCCCATCCGCTCCTGTTCTGCCGTCCTCATATTTAGCTTCGAGCCGGATGTATTCGCCGTTGTCATTGGGGTAGAAGCCGCCGTTCACGGAATAGGAGTAACGGACGTATCCGTTGTCTGCGGTCGCATCGGCGGATGCGGGGTAGTAGCCCTCCGAATATTTGAAGTAGAGTTCCGCACCCCAATGCGCCGGGTTGTCTGCATCATAGAGCGCATATCCGCCGAACGTCACGGAGAATTCGCCATCCACGCTGCCGGTGACGGAGCCTTCGTCCCTCACATAGAGCCCGCCCTGTGCCGACGCGTCGGTCACATTGTCGTATATCTTCGCTTTGATCGCGCCCTTGGCGTCCGCGTTGCATTCGACGCGGATGTAGGCGTTTTCCTTGATCTTTGCAAGCGCGGTGTCGGGCGATGCGAGATAGTATGCCGTCAGCGCGGGATTTGCTTCGTAATCGTCTTCGCCGTCCGAGAAGAAGAGATTGCCGGGCTCGCTGAGCAAATGCTCATAAAGGGCGGGGAGGTCGTCAAAATTCGCCTTTTGATAGGTGAAATACTTGGTCGTTTCACCTGTGAGTTGGCTCGCGATAGCGGGGAGATATATGACGTCGGTCATATAATATTTGCCGCTGCCGTCGTAGACGAAGGTGTAGTAAGACGTTTTATCGCCCGAGGTCTCGGTGTAGGCGGCGTCCGCCTCGAAGAGCCAGCTGCCGGACGGGGCATCCGATCTTGCCGCGACGGTGTATTCCGTCACCTCGATGATGTCGGAGAGCAGGGTGTTCTCGATGATGCCGTCCATGGCTTCGGAGACGTTGTCGATGTTCACATACGCAAGCTGTTTGAGGACGGCATTGCCTTCGCCCTCGTGGGTGCGCTCGTAGTAAGTGACGCGCTCCGCGGCATTTTCCGCATCGCCCGACACAGCGCTATCGTAGACCACGCGCTCCGGATAACCGAGCGCTTTGTTGAACACATAGTAGGTCTCGCCTTTTTGAGGATCGCTCACGGGCGCGAAGGTGTCCACATCGACATTTAGGGCGTCGCCCAGCACCATGCCGGAGAACGCCTTCGAGATGTTGGGGATGGTGGTGCCCGCAAGGCGTTGGAGAGCCACGGAAGCGTCTCCGTCGCTCACGGCGCGGTCATAGCGCGCGATGTTCTCGCCCGTGTGGACGGCGGGATTGTAGAGGGTGAAGTAGCCGAGATATTTCTCTCCGTCCATCACCGCTTCGCCGCCCACGGGGCCGTCGTTCGCGACAAAGACGTAAGAGCCGTTGTCCGCCCTCGTGTAGGCGCTCATCACGATGTCGGTGGCGTCCGCGAGCACGATGGTGTCGAGGGCTTCGCTCATCTTGTTGATGGGGGTGTCGGCGAGGGTTTTGAGGATCTTCGCGCTGTTTTCGTCGATGTCCAGCACTTCGCCGAGTTTGAGCGCAGTGATGGCGTCCGTCGCGTCCGCGATGGTGGAGATGGTCTCTCCCGCGATGACCTGCGCAGGGGGCTCTGCCGTGCCGGCGTGCACTCGGAGATAGCCCGTGAAGTTGTCGTCCAGGCGGGTGTTGTCGTCGAGGACCGCCTTGGGGTCGAGCCCGTATTCGGCGGCGGGCTCCACGGAGACGGTGCCGTCATCCGCGGTGACGGAGGCGAAGACGTGGATGTCGGCAAAGTCGATGCTGCCGTCCGTCACCGTCACACTGCCGTCAAGGACTGCCGCGTTGAGGGTATATGTCCCGTCCTCACTTGCGAGGATGTTGTCAAGAGTGAGGAAACCGCCGTCTGCGAGCACAAAGCCGCCCGCGCCGTCGCTCACATAGTCGTTGAGATAGGTGCTCACCGCAAAGAGGGCGTCCGCGCCGTAGTTTGCGGAGGCGTCATAGGCGGTGTAGACGATGTGGCGGTAATAAGTCTCGGTGTTAGCCGCGGCGTCGAAGGAAGCTGCATAGCAGGAGTTGTCGGGCTCATAAGTCCCGTCGTCCTTCATCACATAGCGCATCTCGCGGTAGAGCAACCCGTTCTCGTCCGCGCCCGCTATGTACGTTTCGGTGACGTGCGTCCCGTCTGCGAGGGGGGAGGTGAGCTCGCCCGCCGGCACTTCGACATATTCGTCCGTGACGACATAGAGCGCGGTCTCGCCCTTTTCCACAAAGAGGTCGCTGTCCGCGTCGATGACTACGCCCACGGGCAGGTTGTCCATCACTGCCGCAAAAGAGGAGAGCGGGGTGTGACGGAGGGTGACGAGAAGGTTATTCTCGCCGAGGGAGAGACCGAAGTCGCGCTCGATGGTGTAGACGGTCATCTTCTCGTCGTCGATGGAGGAGAGGATGTTGTCGAGGGCGACGTTCACCTTTTCGTCGAGGTTGTCCTGCAACACGCGGAGATCGGGATATTCGTTTTCGAAATCCATGTCGAGGAACTCGCCCACGTCGCGTAGGGTCATATTGTTGACGACGTCTCCGAGGTGGTTAGGGACATCGGTCAAGGCATAGTCAAAGAGAGGGGAGATGTCGATGCCGCTGATCTCCGTCGGGATCTTCAGCCCGTATTCCGTCCTGAGTTTGTTGATGGTTAGCCCGTCCATGTCCTGCAGGTCGCCGATGAGGGACTGCACGAGTTCGAGCAGAGTCATATCGTTGACGTCGCTGCTGTCATCGAAGATGTCGGTGCCCGCCGCGCTTTCAAGCTGTCCCACGCTCACGAGAGAGAGCGCGGCAAACGCCGCGCCCAGCACGGCGACGACGAGCAGCACCATGCCTACGATCATACCGATCACGAAATTCAAAGCTTTCATTTTTACCTCGCTTTATCAGGAACCGAAAATGCGGGTGAAGAGAATGGTGATGGGATTGTTGTTGTAGAAGAGCCCCGCAAAAGCGGACTCCGAGAGATATTCCTTGGCGGGATCCGCCACATCGCCGATCGCCGCTATGATCGCGAACACGATCCATACAAAGACCAGCCCCACAAGAGTACTGAAGATCGCGCCGAGAGCCCTGTCCAAAAACTTGAGCCCCGGGACCGTGGCGTTTGCAAGAGGCGCGACAAGGCGGCGGATGATGAAGAAGACAAGGGCGATGCCGATGACGAACACCAAGAACATGATCGCCGCCACGCACACGCTCGTGATGCTGCCGACCGCAGCCCCCGCAACCGTCTCGCCCGTCTCGATGCCGAATTTCGACGCGATGAAGTTGGCAAACGCGCCCTTGATACCGAAGTTGCCGTCGCCGATCGCCGTCGCGGAATCGCCAACCATGATGTAGAACTTGCCGTCTTCACCCACGGTGACCGGCTCGTTGAACGCGGGGCCCCATTCCGTCGATGCGGAGGAGAGCCCGTCGCTTATCGCCGTGCCCAGCCCGCTTTCGGTCACGGCGTCTTGGGTGAGACCCGTGAGCAGCAGCGAAACGCAAACGACAAAGATGAACACGAAAAACCCTTTCGTGGACTTGGAAAAACCTTTTATGATGCCTGCGAGCAGGAAGAGCGCAAGGAGCGCGGCAAGCGCGACATCCGCATACCAGCCCGCGGCGGAGATAAGCCCGCCGATGTACATAGTAAGCCTCACTATCCTTAGTTTAGAATACTATACCACATAGCGCGCGTATGTGCAAACCCGACAATATAAAAAATTTTATAACTTAAAGGGCGTCGGCGGAGCAAGGACGGCGCATTTGTGCATCCTCGGCAAAACCGGGCTGCGGAAAGATGTGCGGGAAAAGGGTGCTCCGAGGGCGTGACGGTGCGACAAAGAAAGGAATGCCGCGCCTGTTTGTGCCGGTCCGCCCCGACATAACAAAAAACAAAACCGCGCAAAACGCGCGGTTTATGTGGTCGTTTTGTGTTGATAAAGCCCCGAGATCGTCAGATCCTTTCCACCACGGCGCCGTCCTTGGTGTCACGCACGCTCCATCCCATTTCGGTGAGCTTTGCCCTTATCGCGTCCGCCGTCGCCCAATCCTTGGCGGCTTTTGCTTCCGCTCTCTTTCGGACAAGGTCGGTCACTTCCGCGGGGATAGCGGCGCGGTGTTTAGCTTCGCATTTTTCGACAAATTCCGCAGGTTCGGAGCGGAAGAGCCCGAGCAGGGAATAGGTCTTTTTCACCTGTCCCAGGATGTCGTTCGCGCCCGCGAGGTCGCCAGCACGCAGTTTCGCGCCGGCTGTTTTGAAGAGGGCGAAGAGGTCGGCAAGCGCCTTTGCGGTGTTGAAGTCGTCGTCCATCGCCTCGTCGAAGGCGCGGTCGACGCTCTCGTCGCTCCCGTCGAGTGTGAGCCCTTTTGCGGCAGCCTCTTCCATCACCTTATAGAAGGAAAGCATATGCTTTTCCGCCTCGGGGAAGAGGGCGTCGGTGACGTTGATGTCGCCGCGGTAGTTTGTCTGCAACAGGGCGAATTTTATCACCTCGGGGTGATATTTTTCGAGCAGGTCGGCAAGGAGCAGACTGTTGCCGAGGGACTTGCTCATCTTCTGTCCGTTGACTTTGATGAGCCCGTTGTGGATCCAGTATTTCGCAAACTGTTTGCCCGTGAGCGCTTCCGTCTGCGCGATCTCGTTCTCGTGGTGGGGGAAGATGAGGTCTCTGCCGCCGCCGTGGATGTCGATCTGCTCGCCGAACGCCTGCATGTTCATCGCGGAGCACTCGATGTGCCAGCCCGGTCTGCCGTCACCCCAGGGGGAGTGCCAGAAGGGTTCGCCGGGTTTTGCGGATTTCCAGAGGGCAAAATCGAGGGGGTTGCGCTTGTTTTCCTCATTCTCGATGCGGACGCTCTCGCGGGCGTCTTCGAGGTTCCTGCCGGACAGTTTGCCGTATCCGGGGAAGGAGTCCACCGCAAAGTAGACGTCGCCCTCCGGCGTCGCATAAGCGTGCCCGGAGGCGATGAGCTTGGAGATGAAATCCTCTATGCCCTGCATGGTGGCGGTGGCTTTCAGCCAGATGTCGGGGTCGTCCACCTCGAGGGCGCGCATCTCGGCGTCGATTTTCTTTATCATCATCTCGGCGTACTCGTCCGCGGGGATGCCCGTCTCGTGCGAGCGCGCGATGATCTTGTCGTCCACGTCGGTGTAATTGCGGGCATAAGTGACCGCATATCCCTTTTTGACGAGGTATTTGCGGATGATGTCGTAGATGAGCGCCTGATAGGCGTGCCCGATGTGCGCGTCGCCGGACACCGTGATGCCGCAGGCGTACATCTTCACCTTGTTGCCGTCGATGGGTGTGAATTCTTCCTTCCTCTTGGTGAGGGTGTTGTATATCTTCATTTGTCTTCCTCTCCCGCTTCCTCAAACTCCTTTATGGCTGCTTTCTCCGCCGCCTTTTCCGCCGCGCCTTCGCCCTCGGTGACGGTCATGTTGCCGCCGTCCGTGATGCCGCAGGACTTTTCCAGCTCCTGCAGCCTGCGGTTTATGCGCAGAAATTCCGCAAGTATGGGGTCGGGCAGCAGCACCTGATCCATATCCGCGACTCGCCTGCCGTCCTGCTTGACCACCCGTCCCGGCACGCCGACGACGGTGGAGTAGGGGGGCACGTCTTTCAACACTACGCTGCCCGCGCCGATCTTGGAATGCGCGCCCACGGTGAGAGGCCCGAGCACCTTCGCGCCCGCGCTCACCATGACGTCGTTCTCGAGGGTGGGGTGGCGTTTGCCCGTGTCCTTGCCTGTGCCGCCCAGGGTCACGCCCTGATAGAGCACGCACCCATCGCCCACCTCCGCGGTCTCGCCGATGACGACGCCGCTGCCGTGGTCGATCATGATTCCCTTGCCCAGCTTCGCCGCGGGGTGTATCTCCACTCCCGTGCGCCTGCGGGCGTCGTTGGCGATGAGCTTTGCGAGCGTCACAAAGCCTTTCAGATAAGCGCGGTTGGCGACGCGATAGGCGGCAAGCGCCTTATATCCCGCATAAGTGTGCTTCACCGACCACTCCGAAGTGGCGGCGGGATCCTTGTCCATCACTGCGTGCAAGTCCGCGCGTTTAGCCTCGCGGATCTCCTTCCACGAGGGTATGTGTCTCTTTTCTTCTCCCATATTCAACCCTATGCCGCGGCGGGGACAAACGCCCCGCACACATCATTCTTTTTCGTCCTCTCCCTCGGACATTTTGCCTGCACCCTCGGTGTCCGCTTTTTCAGCCGCGCCGTCGCTCTCGGCGTTTGCGGGCTCGCTGTCGGAGTTCTGCTTCTCTTCGGGCGCGTGGGGTGCAGCCGTCTTGTCCGCATCGAAGGCCGCGCCGTCACACTTTGCCTTGGCGTGCTCGCCGTCGGAGTCTTTCTTCTCCTCAGGCGCGGGAAGAGCAGTATTCAAATTCGCATCGAAGGCCGCGCCTTCGGCGAAGAGGGCGTCGATCTCGTTCTCGTAGATGGTCTCTTTCTCGTAGAGCAGTTTGACCATCTTGTCCATTATGCCGCGGTTCTCGCGGAGGATGGAGAGAGCGCGCGCGTATTGCGTGTCGATGATGGACTTGATCTCGGCGTCTATCTTTGCCGCCATCTCGTCGCTGTAATTGAGCTGAGTCTGATAGTCGCGTCCGAGGAAGACCTCTTCGGACGCACCGAGGTACATGTTGCCGATGGCGTCGGACATACCCCACTCGGTGACCATCTTGCGTGCGATCTTGCTCGCGCGCTGGATGTCGTTGCTGGCGCCCGCGGAGACATCTTTTATGACGATCTCTTCCGCCGCTCTGCCGCCCAGCATCATACAGATCTGGTCGAGGAGCTTTTGCTTGGTGTAATGGTTGTCGTCGTTCTCGGGCAGAGTGATGGTATATCCCGCCGCCTGACCGCGGGGGATGATGCTGACCTCGTGCACGGTGTCGCAGTTCTTGGAGAGTTTTGCGATGATGGCGTGCCCGGACTCGTGATAGGCGGTGATGCGCTTGTCGCGCTCGGTGACCACGCGGCTCTTCTTTGCGGGACCCGCGATGACCTTGTTGATCGCCTCGGAGATGTCCTCCATGTTGATGATCTTGCGGTTTGCGCGCGCGGCGAGGATGGCTGCCTCGTTGAGCAGGTTTTCGATGTCCGCGCCCGTGAAACCGGAGGTGAGGCGAGCAAGGCTCTTGAAGTTGATGTCGGGTGCGAGCGGCTTGTTGCGGCTGTGCACTTTGAAGATGTCCTCGCGGCCCTTGACATCGGGGATGTTGACGTAGATCTGACGGTCGAATCTGCCCGGACGCATGAGAGCGGGGTCGAGGATGTCGGCGCGGTTGGTCGCCGCCATCACGATGATGCTGTCGTTGGACTCGAAGCCGTCCATCTGGACGAGGAGCTGGTTCAGGGTCTGCTCGCGCTCGTCGTTGCCGCCGCCGAGACCCGCGCCTCTCTGTCTGCCCACGGCGTCTATCTCGTCGATGAAGATGATGCAGGGCATGCTGTGCTTAGCCTGATCGAAGAGGTCGCGCACTCTGGACGCGCCCACACCCACGAACATCTCCACGAAGTCGGAACCGCTGATGGAGAAGAAGGGGACGTTCGCCTCACCCGCAACGGCTTTGGCAAAGAGGGTCTTGCCCGTTCCGGGAGGGCCGACGAGCAGCACACCCTTGGGGATACGCGCGCCGATGGCGGTGAATTTTTTGGGGTCTTTGAGGAAATCGACGATCTCCTGCAATTCCTGCTTTTCCTCTTCCGCGCCCGCCACGTCGGAGAAGCGCACCTTGCTGTCCTTGACCTGGTTGGCTTTGGTCTTGCCGAAGTTCAGCGCCTTGTTGTTCGCGCCGTTGGTCTTGCGCATGATGATGAAGAAAATCACCGCAAGCAGCACGATCATGATGATGGGCATGAGCAGGGAGGAGAGCAGCGAGGAGCTGGACGGATCGTTGAAGTCGTACTCGACGACGACGGGGTTTTCCGCCTGTGCCAGCGCCTCGATGATGAGGATGATCTGCGACATGTTCGTCGAGCGGTAGTAGGTGTAATAGTTGAGCCCGTCCTCGTTCACGAGACTGAAATCGATGCGGTACGACCCGTTGAAATAGACCTGGTCGATCTTCCCGCTCTTCAGCGCGTTGATGAAGTCGCTGTAAATGATGTGATCGGGCCCGGAAAGGCTGACCGCAAGAATGATGGCGAGCAATATGAGGACGATCACCGAGACTATGATGATCGTGCGTCTTGTCGATGGTTTCATTTTACCTCCCGCACGCCGCGTGCGCGGCGGCTCACCGGGCGTGCGCGGCGCACAATGCCCGATTTTAATAATATGCAATCTATTATAAAAACTAAAAGCGAAAAAGTCAACGCCGGCAGGCAAAAAGTCGCGGCAGTAGACAGATACGTCTCAGCTTTTGGGATATTGTCGCTTGCGGGAGTTAAATCAAAATTAAAAATCCGCAGGAGAAAACCTCAGCCCCTCAACCGCACTTTTTATCAGATCCGCAACTTTACGCGCCAATTCGGACACATAAAGTGCGTTTGCTTGCATAAGTTCGGTGAGGGCGTCGCCCGCGCGGTCGCCCACCACGGCGATGATCCCCACGTCGCCGAAGCGCTTTTTTTTGCCGCCGACGGCGGCGGGACACACCCCGTCGGAGCGGATGGAAATGCGCCCGAGGTTGTCCGCGTCTCCGAGACACGCGTCCACCGCGAGCAGCAGCGCGTCGCTGTGCGCGCCGCGGACGAAATCCATCCATTCCGTCATATTCTTGCCCGTGACGGGGCGGTCGAGAGTGCCGTAGACAAATGCGGGGAAGCTCTTGTCCGCTCTTAATATGGAGCCCACCGCGGGCCCGAGGGAGTCTCCCGAGATGGCGGGCGTGCCGAAGCAGACGACGACGATGTGGCGCTGAATGACTGTCATGTGCCGATTATTCCCTCGTTTCAAGGGCGCTAAACCCCGCTTTTGACAAAAATGTGTTGCAAACTATGAGTATTTGTTATAAAATCGGAGTATAAAATATATCGCGCAACGATCGGGCAGGGAAGTTCCGCAGGATCGCGCAGACATGCGGCGGAAGGGCGCCGCGCGCAAAGAGAGGATGCAATGAAGATCATAATCGCAGGAGCCGGAATGGGCGGGATGATAGCGGCGGAAAGGTTTGCCAAACTCGGCTTCGACACCGTCGTTTTCGAACAGGCGGCGTCCTTGGATGAGATGCGTTACGATTGGCACGACGATGTCAATCCGTCCATATTCCGCAGGCTTGGGCTGGAGATGCCCGAGGGCAGTTTCAAGAAAAAGAGCTGGACTTTCGTCTCCCCGCACGGAGCGGTCGTCCGCGAGTTCCGTCAGGATGAGGCGACGGCGGACTGGTCCGTCGAGCGCAGACCGCTCAACCGCATGCTCTATGAGCGCGCCGCCGCAGCCGGCGCCAAATTCGTCTTCGGCGCAAAGGCGGAGCGTCCCGTTGTCGAAAACGGCTCCGTCGTCGGTGTGGTCGTTGACGGCAAAGAGGAGAGGGCGGATCTCGTCGTGGACAGCCTCGGCGTCGATTCCCCCGTCCGCAAGGATCTGCCCGCCGCATTCGGGGTGTCTCAGCACAAAGAGAACGAAGTTTTCGTCGCCTACCGCGCTTTTTATGAGAAAAACCCGGATGCTCCCGCACCCAAATATACCAACAAAGTTTATCTCAAACACATGGGCACGCCCGGCATTTCCTGGGTGATCCAGGACAACGATCCGAACCTTGTCAACGTGCTCGTCGGCAGGGTGGGCAGCCTGTCTTCCTATGACCTCGAGGTCGCGCTCGAAGACCTCAGAAAGACCAATCCCACCATCGGGAGCAAGGTGGTGAGGGGCGGCGAGATGTGCGTCATCCCCGTCCGCTATCCCGCCACCCGCATGGTCGCAAACGGCTATGCCGCCGTCGGCGACGCCGCGTTCATGACCATCCCCATGCTGGGCAGCGGCATCGCGTCCGGCATGCTCGCAGGGCAGCTCCTCGCCGAGACGGTGGGCGAAAACCTCTCCCGCGGCGTCAAGAAAGAGGATCTGTTCAAAGTCTCGCGTCTGTGGAAATATCAGGTCAAAGTCTTCCGCGAGTTCGGAGCGGTGCACTGCGCCGTCGACGTCCTGAAGCGCGGCGTCCTCAATTTCCCCGATCAGATGCTGGATTGGATGCTCGGCTCTCAGGTGCTCACCAATGAAGAGATCGGCTGCCTCGCCGCGGGCAAGATGCTCTGCGTCGGTTTCAAGGAAGCCATCCGCAAGATCAACGTCACCGAGTACAAGAACTTCCGCACCCTCATCAAAGTCAACAACCTCCTCCAAAAGAGCCTCATGGCATACCGTCTCGCTCGCAACATCCCCCGCAATTTCGATCCGAACATTACGAGGACGTGGGAGAGGCAGATGAAGCGCTACTACAAACGCTGACGGCGCTATTTCGTGAATTGCTTTGTCAAGCGCCTGCGGTCTGAACAGTCACGTACGCCAAAGTACGCTCCTGTCCATCCCGCAGGCGCTTTCCTTGCACTTCATCGAAATATCGCCGTCAGCGAACTTGCTTTTTGAATTGGCGCACAACTTTGTCAGCGCCCCGTTTTCGGCTCGTTACGTACGATTTAGTACGCGCCTCGCCGAAAACGGGGCGCTTTCGCGTTCTGCGTCCAAACGAGAGCGTCAGGCAACGAATAGCTCGATAGAGCCTGCCTGAACACGATGAACACTCTTTCGAAGATGGTTTAACGAGCAGCTTGAGCGTGATGTCCTTAGACACGATGTTATCTCATTCGGAGTGGAGCCGCTCACCAAGCGCTCACAGGGCGAAGCCCTCTTGAGCGCCGCGGCGACCGTGTGAGTGCCGAGGGCTGGACGGCAGTGCGTCGGCAATGCGCCATCTGATCGCTCCGCGGG
>CASDRL010000004.1 GCA_949283145.1 uncultured Clostridia bacterium
AACATGGAAGAAAGATTAAGCACCCTCCTGCGGGTTCCCCCAAAAACCATTCCCCCCTGCGGGGCCACACGGTTTTAGGGGGCACCATCGTCGCTCGTGCATCAGTGCGTCCGAGGACGGCGCCTCCACGGCGCCGCCATGTTATGCCGCTTGCACTGCGCCCGCTGCGCGATCAGATGGCGCATTGCCGACGCACTTTACGTCTAGCCCTCGGCACTCACACGGTCGCCGCGGCGCTCAAGAGGGCTTCGCCCTGTGAGCGCTTGGTGAGCGGCTCCACTCCGAATAAGATAACATCGTATCAAGCGACGTCACGCTCGGAGTTTTCGTTATTCCGTCTTCGAAAGAGAACCGTCGTTTTCATGGGCGCAACGAATTTGCTGTTCGTTCACTGACGCTGTCATTTGGATGAGATGCGCGAAAAAGCCCCTTCCGCAAAAGGGAGCGTACAAAGACGTACGTGACCGCATTGCGGAACGGGGCTTTGACAAAGCAGATCGCCAAATGACAGCGTCAGTCCGCGTAGTTGGTGAAATAGTTTTGGATGTAGACTATCGGAGTCCCCTTGTCGCCCGAGCCGGAGGTGAGATCCGCGAGGGAACCGAGGAGGTCGGTGAGACGGCGGGGGGTGGTGCCTTGGGAGGCTTGGGAGGCGAAGAGGGAGGTGGGCTTGGACTTGATCATCTCCTGGATGGCGTGCTTGGCGTCCTCACCGCGGAGGTCACCGATGGCGTTGTCGGCGAGATATTTGAGCTTGAGCTCGTTGGGGGTGCCGACGAGCCCCGGCGTGTAGGCGGGAGAGACGACGGGGTCGGCGAGCTCCCAGATCTTGCCGACGGGGTCCTTGAAGGCGCCGTCGCCGTAGACCATGACTTCCACGTTTTTGCCCGTCTTTTCGAGGAGGATGCTCTGCACTCTTTGGACGAACTTGTCGCAATCGCGGGGGAAGAGCTTGACGCTGTCGTCGGTGGCGAGGTTGGAGCCGAGGATGCCGTAGTCGGGATTGTAGCCGCTGCCGTCGACGGGGGCGTTCATTATCTCGTGCATGGAGATGACCTTCTCCGCGCCCGCGGCGAGCAGAAGACGCTTGGTGCGGAAGCGGGTGTGGATGTCCGCATTGATGACGACCTTGGTGTATTTCAGGATCTCCTGCGGACGGTTGGCGAGGATGATCTCGGTGCCCTCGCCCGCCATCTCCTTATAAAGAGCGATGTAATCCATGCCCGTGAAGGGATGCTTGACCTCACCGAAGGTGTCGTAGACTTCCTTCTCGGTGAAGACGTCGGTGTAGGGGTTGACGCCGTGCTCGTCGAGCGCGTCCATATCCATGAGATGGTTGCCCACCTCGTCGGAGGGGTAACTGAGCATGATGACGAGCTTGTCCACGCCCTTGGAGATGCCTTTGAGCAGCATGGAGAAACGGTTGCGGGAGAGGATGGGGAAGATGAGACCCACCGTGCCGCCGCCCGTCTTTGCGCGGACGTCCTTTGCGATCTGATCCACGGTGGCGTAGTTGCCCTGCGCCCTCGCGACCACCGCCTCGGTGACGGCAAGGACATCGCGGTCCTGCACCTTGAATCCGGTCACGGGGTCGTTCGCCGCCGCGAGCAGGCTCTCCGCCACGATGACGGGAAGGTCGTCGCCCTTCTTGACGATGGGAGCTTTGATGCCTCTTGAGATCGTACCAACTGTAGCCATATATCCTCCGTAAGAACGAGATCGTGTGAGCGTGTGCGTTCCCGCACAACGGAGTTATTATACAACATCGCGCCCCCGATGTAAACTACAAATCTTTCCCTGCCGTTGACAAAACGCGGGGAGGGGCGCATACTGCCCGTATGGACATCGCTTCACTCACGTTCAGGATCGCCCGCACGGGGCTGCACCGCTACGAAGAACCCTGCATCTCGGGGGAAAACGGCAGCGGCACGGTCTTCTTTTCGGGCTGCGACATGCGCTGCCCTTTCTGCCAGAATGCGGAGATCTCCCGCGGCGGCAAAGGAGTGAACGTGAATGGTGAGGAGCTGCTCTCCCTCCTCCTGCGCCTTGAAAAAGAGGGCGCGGAGAACATCAACCTCGTCACCCCCGCCCCGTGGACGAAACGTCTAATTCCCGTACTTAAAGTGTTCAAATCGCATTCTGAACTGCCTGTTGTGTGGAACGGGAACGGCGCGGAAGACGTCGCCTTATTGCGTGGACTCGAAGGCGTCGTCGATGTATGGCTCACCGATCTCAAATATTCCGACGGCGCGCTGGCGTCCGAATACGGCGCTCCCCGGGACTATCCCGAACGCGCGCCCGTCGCCCTTAAAGAGATGCGCAGGCAAGCCCCCGAGGACGTCTTCGACGGGAGAGGGATAATGAAAAAGGGAGTGATCGTCCGTCACCTGGTGCTGCCCGGGGCCTCGGAAAACACGGCGGGCGTGATGAGGATGATCGCGGACATCGACCCTTCACTTTTCGTCAGCGTGATGGCGCAATATTTCCCCACTCCCGCGGTGAAGGACCATCCCCTGCTCTCCCGCAGGATAACGCGAGAGGAATACGACGCTGCTGTGGACGCCTTCTTCGCCGCGGGGCTGAAAAACGGCTTCTCCCAAGACCCCGAAAGCGCCACGGAAGACTACGTCCCCGATTTCGAAAACAGCATCAAAGAGATAAAAGCCCTGCTCCGCCGCTGACGGAACAGGGTCTTTTTTTACGTTCATGCGGCGGACAGGGCTCCCCGTCAATTCATCGGCAGGGCGAAGAAGAGCGCGACCGCGATGACGAGGGATACCGCGACGGAAATGATGTCCGCGCGTTTCAGGCGGAAGGAGCGGCGATAGGCGAAATAGAGGACGAGCTCTCCGATGAGGGTGAGCGCGAGCAGGAGCAGCACGAACACGCCATCGACATACATCAGCCTGCCCATCGCGCCCATGAGCGCGCCGTAGACGGGGATGAGCACCTTATAGCCCATGGGCGAGGAGGATATCTGCCCCACATTCTCTGCCCTGTCACGCTCCGCCCGCAGGAACAGCGCGACATACGCAGCCACGCTCTCGACCGCTCCGACGGGGAGAGCGACGGCGAGCATGACCTTTTCGCCGTGCGCCAACACCTCTCCCGTCTGCATGACGTTGTTGCGGATCAGGATGTCGAAAACATCGGCGCCGACGGCGATCGGGCTGTAAGTGAACAGACTGACTGCGATGTCCTCAAACGACGGATCGCGGAGATAAACATCCGTATTGTATGCATAAAACCCGGCTTGCGTCAAAAACGCGAACATCGGCAGCAGCGCGCCCCACAACACGAGGAAGACTATGCCGTCGCCTATCGTGTTGCCCCGCGTGAACAGGAAGGCGTTGACACCGAAGAGTCCCGCCCCGAACACCACGGACAGGAAGTAGAGCGCGGGATACCACTCGAAGGCGAAATGCGCTCCCCTTGCCGCGACGACTATGACGGTGAGCCAAAACCCCACCGTGTACGGGACGAGGGTGAGCACGAGCCCGCCCACCGTTTTCACCGCGGCGAGACGGGTGCGCGAAAGCGGCAGGGAATACCACAGATCCACGCTGCGCTTTTTCATGCGGTAGGAGAACTGCATGACGGGCGTGACGGTGCACAGCACGGCGAGCAGCGCCGTGGACGCCATCACGCAGGAGTCCACAGCGTATATCCCCTCGGCATCGAAACGGGGGTATTCCAGGCTTTGCGTCCCCGAATAGATGAGACACACTGCCGCCGCCACTCCGGTGAATATGACGAGCGGCAAAAGGATCTGTTTCAGCTCATATCTCAATGCGTCTTTCATTGCAGATACCCCCTTCCGCGGACTTCGCAGATGAACAGCTCTTCGAAATCCACCGCGATCTCTTCGATGAAGAGCGGCGAGAGCGCGGCAAGCATCTTCACCGCCTCATCGCGGTCACCGCGCACGATGAAACGCGCCACCCTCCCCTCCGCCTCGAAGGAAAGGCACTCGAGAGGGATGTCATCCCTCGTCACGGGTCTCGGGAGCGCGATCTGGAACTTGTGCACCTTGCCGAGCGCGTCGGTGATGTCACCCGCGTCCGCGATCGAACCGCCGTCGAGCAGCGCGAAACCGCTGCAAATGTCCTCGAGTTCGCGCAGCGAATGGCTCGAAATGATCACCGTGCTCTCCTCGAGTTCGATGAGCCCGCGTTTGAATTCCAGCCGCGCGAGCGGGTCCAGCCCGTCGAAAGCCTCGTCGAGCAGAAGATAGCGCGGTTTGCAGGCAAGGGCGAGCGCAACGAACGCCTGCCTCTTCATACCCTTGGAAAAATTGCGGACGGGCAGGTTGCGCTCCAGCTTGAAGATGCCGGCATAGCGCTTGAACACCTCGTCGTCAAAGGCATAGAAGGTCTTGTACATTTCTGCCAGCTTCCCGACCGTCGTGCCGCCTGCGTAATAGGGCTCGTCGGGGAGAAAGAAGAGTTCTCTGCGCTTTGCCGCGTTGCCCGTGACGGAGACCCCGTCCAGCAGGATCTCGCCCCCGTCGGGACGCAGAACGTCGGCGATGAGCCTCAGCAGCGTGGTCTTGCCCGCGCCGTTGATGCCCACAAGCCCGAATACGGCGCCGTCGGGGACGGTGAGATCCACTCCGTCCAGCACCCGTTTTTCGCCGTAGGATTTTTTCAGACCTTTGATCTCGATCATTTCAGTTCCCCTCCTTGTCACGCGGCGCACCGTACACTTCGGCGACCGCGCGCAGAGCGTCGCTCTCGGAAAGTCCCGCGTCTTTCAGCACGGAAAGCTGTCTCACCGCCTCGGCATAAGTCTCGCTGTCCCGCTCCCCTCTCACGAACGCGCCCTTTTTGGGGATGGTCGTTATGAGACCTCTCTTTTCGAGTTCGCCGTAAGCACGGTCCACGGTGTTCGGGTTGACGCCGAGACGCATGGCGAGCTCCCTGACGCTGGGCAGTTTTTCCCCGGCACGCAGCGCGCCGAGACGGATGAACCGCGCGTATTCCTCCGTGATCTGCTCATAGATATTGCTTTTGCCGGTGAGCTTTATCTCCATTCGCAACGCTCCGCATCTGTATTATCTGTATTAAGCATAGCCCGCTTTTCCGCAAAAATCAAGCTTTTTTCGAAAATTCCGCGAGATGCAGGATCCGGACACCGTTCCCATAGGCGGTGCGGACGGGCGGAAAAAGAGGTGTCGGGGCGGGCGCGGGCGCGTGTGTGAAAATCACGCGCGCGCGGAAAAAAGATGTTGTCAAAATTCTTCCGTCCGTGCTATAATTTGGAAAATGCGTGCGGAGGCGGGAGTCTCCGCGGAGGATGAAATGAGGGAAGGAAAAGTTTTGCTGAAAGAGGCGATCGCCATGCCTGTTTTTGCGACTCTTTCTTTCTCTTCGTGACGGACGCTCCCCTTTTCGGGGACGTTTTTTTATGCCGCGGAAGGCGGCGTGAGAGGCAAAAATAAATCAGGGAGATATATCTTATGGCAGTCAATCTCGTCTATGACATCAACGACAAGCCGCCTTTCGGGAAGCTCTTGGTGCTCGCTTTGCAGCAGCTGCTTGCCATCATGGCGGCCACCATCGCAGTCCCCGTCGCGATCGGGCTCCCCACCCAAGTGCCGTCGGCGATCCTCGGCGCGGGCGTGGGCACGCTTGTGTATCTGCTCTTCACAAGGTTCAAGAGCCCTGTGTTCCTCGGCAGTTCCTTCGCGTTCATCAGCTCGCTCATCGCGGCGACCTCTTTCGGCTATCTGGGCATTCTGGTCGGCGCGGCGTTCGCGGGAATGGTGTACGTCATAATCGCGATCGTCATCCACTTCGCAGGCACGAAATGGGTGTCCAAACTCATGCCTCCTGTGGTCATCGGACCCACCGTCGCGCTCATCGGTCTGTCCCTCGCGGGCAGCGCGGTGACCAGCATCACCACCGCGGCGGGCGACTCCGTCAACGGAGCGTACAACCTCGTCGCTCTTTTCTGCGGCTTGGTCACCTTCTTCACCGTCGTCGTGTGCTCCGGTCAGAAGCGCTTCAAGACCATGAAGCTCATCCCCTTCATCATCGGCATCGGCGCGGGTTACGTCGTGGCGGCGATCTTCACCGCGTTCGGGCTCGGCTTTGACGTGGACTATCTCAAGATCGTGGACTTCAGCCCCTTGGTCAACAACTTCGTGGACGAGGCGGGCAACTTCGTGGGCGTGACCGCGTTCTTCAACTACCCCGACTTTGCGCTCATCGAAGGCATCAGAGAGATCATCGACGGCGAAGCGCGCACGGGCGTGGAAGGCGCGGTGCTCCTCAACGGACAGGGCGTCGCGGAAGTGGCTCTCGCCTTCATCCCCGTGGCTCTCGTCGTGTTTGCGGAACACATCGCAGACCACAAGAACCTGAGCTCCATCATCGGGCGCGACCTCGTCGAGGGCGAACCCGGTCTCAAACGCACCCTGCTCGGCGACGGCGTCGGCTCCATCGCGGGCACCATCCTCGGCATCTGCCCCAACACCACCTACGGCGAGTCCGTCGGTTGCGTCGCCATCACGGGCAATGCCTCCGTGCGCACCATCTTCGTCACCGCCATAATGTGCGTGGTGCTCTCCTTCCTCTCCCCCATCATGGCGCTTCTGCAGACCATCCCCGCGGCGGTCATGGGCGGCGTGTGCTTCACCCTCTACGGCTTCATCGCGGTCAGCGGTCTCAAGATGTTCAAGGACATCGACCTCGGCGAGAACAAGAACCTCTTTGTCGTCAGTGCCATCCTCATCGCGGGCATCGGCGGGCTGGCGATCCAGATCCCCTATCACCTCGCGGACAACGGTCTTGTCGACAAAGCCATCACCGTCACTTCCATCGCCACCGCGCTCATCCTCGGCATCATCACCTACGCCGTGATGAACAAGCTCGAGAAGAGCAAGCTCGGTCAGGGCGAGGAGGAAGCGAGTGTGCCTTCCGCCGCCGTCGAAAATTCCGTCGAGCCCAAACTCAATCACGGCGACGACGCGGAGACAGAGGAAGATCCCGTAAACAAAACCGCCGTCGAGAACTCTGTCGACGAAACCGCGGAAGAACAGCCCTCCGCGGAAGACAAGGAAGAATGATATGAAAGACTATCCCAATGTCACCATTCTGGATCACCCTCTCATCAGACACAAGATCGCCATACTCCGCGACGTCAACACCGGGATGAAAGAGTTCCGTGAGCTGGTGGAGGAGATCACCACCCTCATGGTGTATGAGAGCTTCAAGCACGTCCCCACCAAAAAGGTGATGGTGCAAACTCCCCTCGAGCTCACCGAGCAGACCATGGTCGCGGACGGCGCCGTCGCAGTCGTCCCCATCCTGCGTGCAGGGCTGGGCATGGTCAACGGCGTGCATACTCTCTTCCCTACCGCCCGGGTGGGACACATAGGGCTTTACCGCGACGAGGAGACCCTCGAGCCCCACGAGTACTACTGCAAGCTCCCCGACGGCATCGAGAACAGCGTCGCCATCCTGCTCGATCCAATGCTCGCAACGGGCGGCAGCGCCTCTGCCGCCATCGGTTTCCTCAAAGACCGCGGCTGCAAAAAGATCATGCTGATGAGCATCATCGCCGCGCCCGTCGGCATCGAGACCGTCGCCGAAGCGCACCCCGATGTGGAGATCTTCGTCTCCACCCTCGACCGCTGCCTCAACGACCACGGCTACATCCTGCCCGGTCTCGGCGACGCCGGCGACCGCCTCTTCGGCACGAAGTGACCTTCGCCCCGACACGATGACCCAAACAAAAAGCCCCGCTCCCCGCGGGGCTTTTTTATTATTTGCACCCTTGTAAAAAAGTTATGAATGTGCTATATTTTTTATATGGGCATGATAAGGGAACCGGGGATCGATATCTGCGACGGCACAGAGATGACATGTAATTTGCTTATGCAAGCGTTGCGTTTGGATAGGTTGGTTTACCCTGATGAATATCAGCTTGAAAAAGATGTTGCCATATCGTATCTAAAAAAACACCCTGAAATATATGTCTTTGCTATGGCTAACAACCAGCTTCTTGGCTACCTCAACATTAGTTGCATTGATGAACAATGTTTCGCTTTAATAGCACAAGGACAATCCAACGATCTTTGCATCAAAGAAACAAACTTACTAACCGCTTCTCCCGCGAAAAAAAACAAACTTTATTTTTCCTCTATAGTTGTCTCACCCGAACACAGACACCTAGGTATCGCCACTGCCATGCTTGAAGCCTTTGCTAATAAACTCCTCGCCCAATGCGCCTCGGGAATAGTGTATTCCGAAATCATCGCGGATGCTATATCAGAACACGGTGCAAGGCTTTGCGAGTCGCTCGGCATGCAAAAGTTAATTTATAGCTCACACAAAAGTATTGTATACGGATGTCAATTTGGCTGTGAACCGGACAAATTATCATTTCCAGCTTTCATAAAGAAAATGAAGGGGAAACAATCTTATGTCTAATGTTTTCAAATATGATCTGTTCGTATCGTATGCAAGTCCCAACGCCGACATAGCAAAATATGTGGTCGACCGCATAGAAAAACGAGGCAAGCGCTGTTTCATTGCGCCGAGAGATATACGAACAGGCGCAGATTATGCAAGCGAAATTGTAGGGGCTATCAGCAATTCTGTAGCAGTCCTGCTAATCTTCTCAAGCGAGTCCGACAAATCAGCTTATGTCTTAAGAGAAATAAACTCGGCAGTGTCGCGCAATAAAACCATAATTCCGCTCCGAGTAGAAAATTTCCTGCCGTCGGAAGCGATGGAATTTTATCTCGGTCCCACACACTGGCTCGATGCTTTTCCACAGGTCCTAGAAACCCATTTGGACAGTATTATCCGCATATTAAACGGTATGAATCAAAATAATACCGAAACGAATAATTCATGCGCAGAGTTTTTATATCCGGGGCTTAATATCGTAGATATATCAGAATTATTGCAAAATGGCTGGGATAAGCATCAAGTCACCATGCGCGAAATCGAACTCGATTATCTGTGCATACCTGCCGATAAATTTGAGATGAATGATTTTACAGAGGGTACTATTGATTCATGGATGGACAGCGTGCAAGAATACGACACATCTTGTGCCCTGGTAATCGATGATAAAATTATGGGTTATTGCGATATATATCCCGTCGATAATAAAAGCTTCTACGACCTAAAAACAGGGAAATCAATAATCGATGAGAAAATGATTGATCTTTTTGCTTTCGGCGGCAGTTTTGATGCATATATAGCCATGATCGCTATCGATCCTTCCACATCGTCTCAAGAAAACTACATGAGAATTTTTAGCTGGATATTCAATAAAATCAAGAAATGGTGCGATGAATCTATTTTGATAAATGAAATAGGCATGTCGGTATATTCTCAAATTACGGAAAAATTCGCCAAAGCTCTTGGTTTTACCGAAACTGCAATAAATCCGGCAAATGGCAAAGTATATTGCACACATATGGATAAACTACAAGCCAATCCTCTTTACTTAAAACTCGTTGCAAATAGAAACTAACCGTAACATATGTGGGCGTTCGCGGCACGGATTTAACAAAACAAATCATCAACAAAACACAAATTGACCGACGGCAATCCCCCCCCCCATTTCGAGCCTAACGCTATCATTTAGATGAGATGCGAGAAAGAGCCCCTTCCGCAAAAAGGAGCGCACTAAGTCATACGTGGCCGCATTGCGGAATGGGGCTCTGACAAAGCAGGTCGCACGCGCAAACACGCTGATTCACTGACGGTAAATACCCCCAATTTCGAGCCTGACGGCGTCATTTGGATGCAGAACGCGAAAGCGCCCTTGTCGGGAGGCGGAGCGTACACGGACGTGCGTGAGCATCCACGACAAGGGCGCTGACAAAATTTTTCGTCAACTGACGCTCTCATTTAGATGAGATGCGAGAAAGAGCCCCTTCCGCAAAAGGGAGCGTACTAATGCGTACGTGACCGCATTGCGGAACGGGGCTCTGACAAAGCAGGTCGCTAAATGAGAGCGTCAGTCAGTCGAGAGCCAAAAAAGTTCTCATTAAACCCGCAGGCTCCTCATAATAGATCCCACTCGCCGCCGCCGAACTCTCATTGTAGGGTCTCCCGTCGCCGAGGGCGCGAGAGGAGGAATAGAGAAGGAAGGGCACGGGCTCACGGGAGTGCGTGAGGATGGAGACGGGGGTGAAATGGTCGGGCATGACGAGAACGGCAAAGTGCTCGCCGGAAGCGCGGAGATGCTCGACTATCGGGCGCAGGACGCGCTTGTCCACGCATTCGATGGCTTGGATCTTGCCCTTGACATCCCCCTGATGCCCGCACTCGTCCGGAGCTTCGAGGTGCACGAAGACGAAGTCGCAGCCGTTGTCCAGAAGGTCGCACGCCGCCTTTGCCTTGCCCTCGAAATTGGTGGCGAGGGTGCCCGTCGCGCCCTCGACGTCAACGCTCTTCATCCCTGCGCCTTTTGCGATGCCTTTGAGAAGGTCGACGGCGCTGACCATGCCGCCTTCGAGCCCGTATCTCTCCTTGAAGTTTTGCAGAGCGGGACGGGTGCCTTGTCCCCAAAACCAGATGCTGTTGGCGGGATTTTGACCACTTAAAACCCTTTTTCGGTTGACAGGGTGCTCCGAGAGCAGTTTGTTCGCACGGACGATGAGGTCGGTGAGTTCTTCTGCGAGGTCGCCCTTGGGGAGATATTCCCCGATGCGTTTTCCGCTGATGTCGTGAGGGGGCGTGAGCTGCATATCCGTGCTGCCGTGCGCGATGATGAGGCAATGGCGGTAGCTCACCCCGGGATAGAACGTGAACTTCTCCGAGCCCAGCTCGCGCTGCAGAAACTCCACGAGCTCATTTGCCTCCGGGGTGGTGATCTCCCCTGCGGAATAGTCCTTCATGGTCTTTTCCGCAAAGATCTCCTCGTCGCCGAGGGTGACGAGATTGGTGCGGACGGCGACGTCGTCGGGTTTCATATCGATGCCGATGGAGAGCGCCTCCAACGGGGAGCGCCCGGTGTAGCACTTGGCGGCGTCATAGCCGAGCGCGCCGAGATTGGCGACGTCGCTGCCCGGCTTGAAGCCGTCGGGGACGGTCTTGACAAGCCCCACTCTGCCCGTGACGGCGAGCTCGTTCATGCAGGGTTTGTCGGCGACTTCGAGCGGCGTCCTGCCGCCGAGGGCGGGGACGGGATAATCTCCCATGCCGTCGCCCAAAATAACAGCATATTTCATATCTACCTCATATAGGGGGGCGGAAAGGATCATTGCCGCACCCGTCAGTGCATATGTTAATTCCGTTCGCACCCTTTTGTCAAATCGTTGCGCCCGGCAAACAGGGGGAAAGACTTGCAAAACGACCTTTTTTAGTGTAAAACTGTATTGTAGGCGCGTGGACGCGCGCGAAAGGAAACAGCATGGACAGATCCCGCGACCAAATGAATATCCTTCCTCCCGGAAGCATAACGCCCGAAGGCTGGCTGAGATCGCAGATGACCCTCGTCAACGATCTGCAAAAGCGTCTCGGCGCCGATCCCGCGCTTTCCGGAGAAGGCAAATGGACGGGAGGCGAAGCCTTCCCGCGATATGTGCGCGGGCTTTGTCTGCTCGCGGGCGCTCTCCGCGACCCTCAGCTCACCGAAAAGGCAAGAAGTTTTATGACCGCCATCTTCGACAGCGCGGAGGGGGGCGGCGACATAGGCGGAGCGGATTGCGGACTTGCCGCAAAGATCGAAGCCGTGAAAACTCTGCTGGCGTTCCATGAGCTCACCGGAGAGGAAAAACCTCTCACCGTGCTCCGCAAATTTTTCAAAAATCAGTTCAATACTCTCTCGGTGACACCGATGTTCCACAACGCCAGGGCGCGTCTTCCGGAGGAGATCCCCGCCATCGCCGCCGTCTGCGGAGAAGAGGATCCGCTGTGGCTGAAAGATCTTGCCGCAAAACTTGCCGGCATGTCCTGCAACTGGCAGCGCGTCGCGGACAAATTCCCCTACAAACGTCCTTTCGGACGCACGGTGCCCTCCCGGGCGGTCGCCCGCGTCGAAAACACCGTACGCTCGCTGGAAGCGCTGAAAGGCAAAAAACGCATCCGCAAATTCACCCCCGCCCGCGCCGACTCCGAATGGAGAAAGCCCTCCCACCGCGTGACGGTGGAGACCGACGGCGTAAACATCGCAAAAGCGGTGAAATACCCCTGCATCTACGATGACTTTTTCGGCTATGCCGGGCGCGAGATGCTCTCGCTCAGGCTGGCGGGCGCGCTCGAACGCTATCACGGCAACGCGACCGGAATGTTCTCATGCGCTCCCCGCCTGGAAGGAGTCTCTCCCCTGCAAGGCATCGACATCGAAAGCGCCGCGGAATTCGTGGAATCGCTCGTCACGGTGCTCGCCGCCACCGGCGAATGCGCCTGCGCCGATCTGCTCGAAGAGATCGTCTACAACGTGATGGGAGCGGCGGGCACGGAGGATCTTTCCGCCGTATGCGACATCCTGCCCGCGAACCGCGTTCTCGCAAGCACGGAAGAGCGCTCGGCGCGCTATCCGCGAGGCAGCGCTTTCGTGAAAGGAACGCCCTCCCGCGGAGCGATCGCCCTGCTTGCTGCCTATCCGTTCTTCCTACGTTCGGTGTGTCTCACCCGCGAAAACGAACTCAACTTCTTCTCCTACGCCCCCTGCACGGTGCGCGTAAACACGAAGGAAGGCGAGCTGCGCATAAAACTCGACACGGGCTATCCTTTCCGCAACACCGTGGTCTTCCGCGTCGAAGAGGCTCCCGGCGACGTCTCCGTCTCCGTCAATTTCAGGGTGCCGCGGCGCACGACGATGCAGCTTGTGTCCGGCGGACAGGTCGTGGCAACCGGCGAACACGGCATCTCGGTGAAATGCATCCTGCGTGCGGGCAGCACTTTCATGCTCCGCATGAACATCCCGCTCTCACCTTCCGTCAACCGCGACGGGACCGTGAGTTTCTATAAGGGCAGCCTTCTCATGGCGTCCCGCCCGGGAGAAAACGTCTGCGCTGACGCGGCAGACCCGCACGCCGTCAACATACGTTCCGCAGGCAGATGGGCATACGCTCCCGTGCTCGCAAGACGCATCCTCGGCGGAAAGCTGTCTCTCGCTTCCAACGAACGCACTTCCGTGGGCGAACTCACCGAGCATCCGTACAGCCGCTCCTCTCCCCCGTTCATGCTGAAAATCATCTGCCGAAATGCGGCGGACTGGGACGACGAAGAAAGCGTCCTGCGCAGCGCCCGCAGACAGCCCCGCTTCTCGGAAGAGGCTGCGGAGCGCACATTCGTGCCGTTCGGCTGCACTTCGGCGGGCATTTCGCAGTTCCCGATATGCCATTGACGCCCGCGGGCGGATAGACATGTGTGCATCCTTCCTTGACATACGCAAAGAAAAGTATTACACTTGCGTTAAACAGGTGAGAATATGAGAAAACTCGAACGCACTTATTCCGGCACCGAACGCATAGTGGCGCGCGCACGCTTCTCGGCATGGGCGTTCCTCAGAGAGATCTTCATCGCCGCTTTGCTCGGCGGCGCCATTGCGGCGCTCTGGATCTATGCCGCCGACATAGAAGGGTTCCTCGACCCCAATTTCAACGGTACCGTGCGCTATCTCACCCCCGATAACCTCAAATGGGCGTTGCTCGGCGCAGGCTGTTTCGTGCTGCTGCTCACCGTGATGCGCGCGCTCTCCATCTATATGCAGGAGATCATCGTCACCGAAGACAAGTTCCTCTACCGCTCCGGCGTGGGCAGCACTGTCAACGTCATGCTCCCACTGAGCGAGATCAGATATATCGACGTCAGACAGAACGTGATCCAGCTCATCCTCGGCTACGGACAGATCAAGGTCATCACGGACGGCGAAGAACCTTTCGTCATCAAAAATCTCGTCCGCCCGGAACGCTTTGCAAGACGCATCATGCGCCAATGCAGCGACGTACGCGAAAATATCCGCCCCCGCTTGCAGCTCGTTCCCGCAAAAAAACACTGAGATCCTCGTCTCACAATTACAAAACGGAGCCGTCACACGGCTCCGTTTTTATTTCTTTGTCTGTGGGGGAATTATTCCCCCACGCCCCCTTGCGAGGGTGTTACACCCTCGCGCTCCCAGTGGGGGTATTATACCCCCACACCCCCATATTTTTATAATAAGTGCGCCGAAGGGTGCAGGCGGAGCCGCAGCCTTCGGCGCAATATTATATAAAATTAGGGGTGCGGGGATGACATCCCCGCCGGGGTGCAGGGGCAGAGCCCCTGCTACTCTTCGGGAGTGGACTTATTTTGCAATCTTTCGGCGGCGGCGCCTGCTTTTTCGGCGATCTTTTCCGCCGTACGCGCGGCGATCGCGCGGATCTTCTCTTTCTCGACTTTCACTTTCCCGGTCTTTTCCTGCTTGGGCTCTTCCTTGGGCGCCGTCCCTTCCGAAGCGGCTGCGGGAGCGTCTTCACGGGTGACTTCGGTGCCGTAGAGTTTGCTCATCACGGCACTTTTTGCCTTGTTATCCTTGGCAACGCCGTTGATGTAGGTCTGCACCTTGACGGTATACTTCCTGCCCACATACCTTGCCACGATGCTCAGGATGAAAAGCCAGATCTTGAGGGTGAGCTGGATCGCCGCAACGAGCATATTCGCACCGAGGACTATCCACTCGAGGAGTCCCGTCCCTCTCCCCTCCACGACGCCGACCATGGAGATAGCGGTGGCGATGAGAAAGACGATGTTGGTGAAGATCTTGAACATCCCGAACAGCTTTTTGAAGACTTTGATCTTCTTTTTGCCGCCCTTCGCGTCCCCCGCGAAAGAGACCACCAGCACCACGAAAATGACCACATACACGCCGAGCAGCCCCGCCATGATGTAGGAATACGGCGCAAGTATCCATTTGCCTGCGATGAGCACGGCGCCGGATACGATGGCATAGAGCATACTTATGATGGTCCACGCAAAACTCGCCTTTGCAAGGCGGGTCTGCTTGCGCTCTTCCTTGACGGCTTCCCTCGCCGCGGCGAGTTCCGCCTCCGTCGGCGGAGGGGCGGGCGCGGCGCCGAAATCGGGATCGATGTCGTAGCTCTTCTTCTTCATGACTTCCCCCTTTTATGCCCGCCCGGAAAAATACGGATCGGGCACGTTATGCAAACGTTTCAGAGTGATAAACCCCCTGTTTATGCACATTTGATCACTTCGTCGACATTTTTCAGCAACACGTCGAAAAAGTCGTTCACGACCTTCTCGTCACGCTCGTTGCCAGTTATGGCGATGGAGAACGTGACCTCTCCTTCGAAGGTGGTGAGCGCAAGCTGCATATAGGGTTTGCCTTTCACCGCGCCCGTATAGAACCCGTCGTAAGGCGCGGCTTCGCCGAAAGCGTAGTCGGCGGGCTTTATCGACCCTATGTTGGACATGCCGATGAGCGGATTGTCGTAACCTATGCGGATGGCGATCTCGCTCACGCAATGAGGCAGAACCGTGTAGGCAAGATGCAGAAGAGGGAGAGAATAGAGCCCGAGGAACTTATCCTGCTTGTTCGCCCTCATCGCCTCCGCGACGATGTCCAGCGTCTCGCGCATATCCCTGCCAACGCCGTTGACCGCCACGGTCATGAACCCGGTATGGTTGGTGAGCCCCGTTTCCGCGCCGCCCTCTTTCATATGACGGCGGAGGTCCACCATGCAGGGCACGGTGAGCGTCTCTCCTTCGCGGAACACGCCTATGTCGTAAAGGGAGCGGATGTAGACCGCAAGCACCAGATCGTTGACGGTGAAACCGAACTTTTTGCCCGCGGCACGCGCCGCGGCGAATTTCTCGCGGGAGAGCTTGCGCTTGATGATGCGGTTGACGTCCTCCGCGCTTCTCGGGGTAAGCGGGAACATGTGTTTGCTCTTCACCTCGCTGATGTTGCGGTAGAGGGACATCGCGTGCTTTTTGTCCTCTTCCGAGAGCCCGGAATAGACTGCGTCATAAGCGCGCGTCCCCTCTTTGATGGTGAGGTCGGTCTCGCCGCGCTGCAATTTGGTGTAGTTCTTCGCAAGCTGCGTCACGAAATATTTGAGGTCGCCGCCGTCGAAGCACATGTGATTGACCACGAACGCCAGCGCACTCTTCTCTCCGCAGCGGAAAAGCCCGACCCTGATCTGTACATTGCTGCCGATGGGGATGCGCTGCTCGGCAAACGCCATCACCGCGCCTTCGAGGTCCTCCGTTTCGGTGACGGAAAACGCGTCGTCCACACTCCACGGCTGCTCCACCCAATAGGGCTTTATGAAATTGTTGTGATAGCGGGAATGCAGCACGGGCACGCGCGAGATCTGAAACTCCAGCACGCGGCGCAGCACCGCCTCGTCAATGGGCGCGTCGTAATAGAGCACGCAGTGCATCATCCTGTCGTAGTAGTTGCGGAACAGATACTGCATCTTGTCCCACATCTCCGCCTTGAAAACCTTTTTCATCCGGATATGTCCTTTTTCGTACTCCCCTTATCGCCGTTTATTATACAGCGCGCACGCGCTCCGCGCAAATAAAAAGAGGGAGCTCGCGCTCCCTCTCTCAACATTTTTTTCAGATCTTATGCTCCGCAAAGCGTTTCATGAAGTCTGCCGTGAGCTCGTTGTTCTTCCTTGCCGCCTTGCTCTTCCAGTTGAGGGAGAAACAGTGGTTGTCAATGAGCGAAGTGGAATGGAACTCTTCCGCGTGCACGCCCTTCTCGCCGAGCAGTTTCATGAGCACATCCGCCTGCCCGCCGCAGAAAATGTCCTTCTGCGCGTGAGTGATGAATGAGACGGGGAACTCTTCCGTGACAAAGGGCAGCACGCTGCAAAGGTCCTTCCACTCGTAGGAGTCGATCTCATCCTTCTTTATCCCGGCGAAGTCTTTGAGCAGTTTGCCGCCGAGGTCGAAGGGATATTTGTTTTTGAGCGCGGTGGCGACATCATAGATGCCGCAGTTGAGCACGGCGCCGCCGAATTTCAGATCGGTGTGCACGCCCAGCTTGTCCTGCAAAGGCTTGCTGATGCAGATGCACGCGAGCATCGCGCCGTAATAGCCGCCCGCGCTGTCGCCGGAGACGATCATGCGGTCGAGATCGAGCCCGAGCTTCTCCGCATTGGCGCCCACCCAGTTGAGCGCCGCGACGAGCTGCTTGTGCGGTACGGGGCACTGATATTCGGGGCAGAGACCGTAGTTGACGTTGACCACGAAATAGCCCTGCACCGCAGACCAGCGCGCAAGCGCCCTGCGGTAGTGCTTGTCGCCCGCCACGAAACCGCCGCCGTGGATGTAAAAGAGCACGGGCATTTTCTTGCCGCCCTTCCCCTTCACGCGGTAGGTGTCCAGCTTGCACGCCTCGGGCGAGGACTCATCGTATACTATATCCGTCTTGATCTCGAAATCCACATCCTTGAACTTGGTCATCTTCCTTTCGTTCTGGAAGGGATTGTACAGCTTATCGATGGCGACAAACAAAAAACTTTGCAGACTCATGTTTTCCTCCGTACTCTCACATTCGCGGCAGTATCCGCCGCTATGGGATATTTTAACACATGTCGATTATATTGTAAAGAGGAAATGCGCGCCGCATCATCCCGGGCACCTTTCCCTTAAATACACCTCGGTGCGCCGGCGCGGGCGGACGGAGGGGAAGGCGGTGTCTCGGCGGAGGGCTTTGGGGAGCACTTCGCTCATGAGGATGGCGAGGAAAATGACGGCAAATCCCATGCCGACCTGCAAAGTGAGCCGCTCGTGATAAAAGAGCATGGAGAACGCGACGCCGAACACGCCTTCCAGGCTGAGGATGAGGGATGCGGCGACGGAAGAGGCGTACTTGATGCCGACGTTCATCATGACGAAACAGAGACAGGTCGCCATCACCGAGACATAGACGAGAGAACCGATGCTGCCCTGCGAGAGCGAGGAGGGGAAACTCTCCTTTGCGAGGAAGAAGACGGCGCAGATGACGAAGGCGGTGAAGAACTGCACGGTGGTGAAAAGCAGGGTGTCGAGCTTTGCGCCGAACTTGTCCACGGCGACGATCTGCAACGCGAAGAACACCCCGCATATGAGGGTGTAGCCCTCCCCTTTCAGCGTGAACCCGATGCCGCCGTCCAGGCAGACCAGCCCTATGCCGGCAACGGCGACGACCGCCGCGGCGATGTTGAGAAGGGTGGGACGCTTCCGCGTAACTGCCCACCCGATGAGGGGGACGAGCACGCAATAGACGGTGGTGAGGAAGGCGCTGGTGCCGGGGGTGGTGTGCTGCAACCCCAGGGTCTGAAAGATGTAGGCAAAGGCGAGGAACACTCCCGTGAGCGCCCCCTGCCAAAGATAAGTCATGTTGAAGAGCTTCCATTTTCTGAAACAGATGAGCCCGAGCAACACCGCGGCGACGAGAAAGCGGAAGGAGAGCAAGAAATAAGGCGGCACCTCGTCAAGAGTGTCTTTGAGCACAAAAAAACTGCTCCCCCAAATGATGGTGCTGAGGAAGAGTATCACCTTCGCGGAAGCGCTCTTGGCGCCGTCCGACATCCCGGTCATCTTTTTCGTGAGTTTGACCATATGTGTGTGCCTGCCTGCGCCCGACATCACACAACAAAATGTTTATCGAGCGTTTTCTGCCGTATTATCTCCGTTTTCGTGCGTCTCCGCCCCGTCCGTGCCGACAACTTCCGACACGCACTCCCGCATCTCGTGCTCCTCGCACAAGGCGGTCTCCGCGGCATCCTGTGCCTTGTCGATCTCGTACGAGGCGACAGTTGCGGCGGGCGCGTCTTCGGGAAGGGGCTCGGCGCCCGCATCCTGCCCCGCGTGCGCACGGCGGAGCTTGGTGAGAGAAAGCCCGCTCCGCGTCACCGAAACGACGCCCAGCACGACGGCGGAGGAAGCGACGATGACGGCGAGCCCGGTGACGTACTCCCACATGGAATAGCCGTGAGCGTATGCGTCTATTATGGACACCTCGAGGGTGAGCAGGGACATCAGCGCGGTGACGAGACCGATGTTCCTGAGTTCCTGCGTGACTGTGTCCTTATATCCCGCCGCGCGCACGAACTGCACGATCGCGGAGGTGCATTTCACAGCCGCAAAGACGGCGTTGATGACGATGTCCGGGATGCCGCCGCCGTGAGGATAGAGACCGATGGACATCTGCACCGCCGGTGCGGCGATGACCCCGCCCGCCACGATGAGCATCGCCCCGTTGATGACGGCGATGATGTGTCTGTCACGAACGGGCGCTTCGGGCGTGCCCGCGCGTTTTGCGGTGAGCCTTTCCGCGAGCACCACGCCCGCACGCATGATGACGAGCCACGCATAAAACCCCGCGAGTGCGGCATACCACGGTGAGATGTACGCCACCGCCATCCAGATGAGATAGGCGACATAGACGACGTTGCCCGCGAGCACCACGAGCGCGGAAAGCAGAGTGCGCCACCCGTAATCGGAGAAAGCGCGCTCGAAGACGCTGAACCGTCTGAGAGACGCGACGAACCTCGCCGAGAGCACGGCGTCCTTAGCCGTTGCCGCGATGTCCTTGCGGCGGATGAGGAGGATGACGCCTGCCGTGAGCGTGAGCGCGACCGCAACACCATAGACCGCATAGGCGGCTTCCGTCGCCCTGAGCCATGTGGTGACGAGCACCAGTGCGGAGACATCCGTCATCAGCGCGAGCGCCGCGAGCACGGCGAACGCGATGAAACTCTCCTTGGACAATTTGCGGATGTTCGGCGCGTCGGACATATCTCCCTCCCGCTCCGATTTTACCGCAAAACTCCCCTTCGGTCAACGGCGGGATGCTCAGCCCGAAAAGTCTTTGAGATAGCCGCCGAGGTCGCTCTCCAGCCTGTCGCACACCGCCGCCATGCTCTCCCCGCTCCCGCTGTACGCATCCGCGACGCCCGCCACGAAAAACCCGGCTTGGTGCGCGCTCGCGGCGCCCACCGCACCGTCCTCGAAGACGACGCACCTCTCGGGCGGGAGCTTGACGGCGGACGCGGCGGCGAGATAGACATCCGGCGCGCTCTTGTCCTTGCCCGTCTCTCCGACATCGGAATAAGCCTCGAAAAGCCCCCACACACCGTGCCGCGAAAGACACGCCTCTGCAAGGTCGCGGTCCAGCGCAGTCGCAATAGCGAGGTGTTTACCGCGCGATTTGAGCGCATAAAGCAGCTCTTTTGCGTGCGGAGTGAGTTCAACTGTGTTGGCATAGGCGTCGCCCGCGAGCTCTCTCCACACCCTTTCTACGGCGGGCTGACCGCCCGTGATGCCGAAGCGCGCGGCGGTGTAAGCCGTGCCGCCCGCGATGTTGAGGTGGTTGACGTGCGCCACGTAATCCGCCGGCATATCTATGCCGAAGCGCGCGAGCGCTTCGCGGTAGACGTCATACCACAGCCGCGTGGAAGCAAGCAGGGTGCCGTCCAAGTCGAAGATGAAGCCGTCGAATGAGGAGATGTCTTTCAATACCATATCTCGGGGGCAAGTTTCCTTCTGTATTTGCGGGCGAGCACCCGGACTCCCTCGACGCGCACGCACGCGGCGCTCCTCTCTCCGAACGCGCCGACGGCGGTGACGGCGATGTCGCGCACTCCCTCTTTCAGCCCGTAAAGGATGAGGGTCTGCCTCTCTCCCATTGCCTCGTCGCCGAGATAGAAATCGGAGAAATAGGTCTGCACGATGCCGTCCGAAAACGCGAGTTCGTAGTGGTGCGCGCCTTCGGCGCGGGGGAAGGAGAGTTCCGTCCCCTTCTCCGTCAGCCGCCACTCCCCCTCTCCCTCGCGGAAGACGGGGGCGGAACGCTCCCTCTTTGCGGGATGCTCCGCGGGCGGATGGTGCGCGGGAAGGAGGATGCGGCGGTCTGCGAGTTGCTCTCTGCCCGTGAGCATATTATAGCGCAGGACGGCGATGCAGTCATCCGAAAAATCGAGGATATATCCCATTGGCGCGGTGTGTGCGATGGGCGGGACGCTGCCGTTCGCCCTGCCCTTCTCCATCTCGATGTAGGAAAGCGACTGGGTGCCGAACGCGGTGAACGCCCCCTGCCAAAATGCACGCGGGTCAAGGAGAGAATAGTGTGTGTGCCCGGAAAAGTTAACCACCCGGGGATGAGCGTCGAAAAGACCCGCAAGGCTGTCGTCCCCCCATCTCGCGCTGCCGTAGACGGTGCCGCGGGGCGCGTTGTGGGTGGTGACGAAGACGGGACGATCGCCGTCCGCCTCCGCGATCCCGAGCTGTTCCTCTATCCATCCCCGCACCTTCTTATAGCCGTCATACATCCCGCACCCGTCGGGGGACGCACCGATGAAATGCCAGCCGTTGACGACGTAATGCGAGAAGGGACTCATGCCGAGTTCACGCTTGAAAAGCCGCCTCGGCGAGGGGTGGGCGTAATAGTCGTGATTGCCCATTATCGCCTGAATAACGGGTTTATCATCACCAAACACGGTGTTAAAGCACCGTTTGAACGTTTCGTAGCCGTTTTTTGAAGCGCGGTTGCAGATGTCTCCCGCAAAGACGACGAAAGCGCACTCCTGCTCTTTCAGGGTGCGGCAGGCGGCAAGCAGATTGCTCTCGAACGTGGTCGGCTCACTGTGCCTAAAAGGGGTCAGCTGCGAGTCGGAAACGACACCGACCCGCAGCCGACGAGGGACAACGACCTGTTTTATGTCAGAGACGATCTTCATATCTTTCGGGCGCCTTATTCGGCGTCCTTTTCCGCGCCGTCGGGTGACGCGCTCCCGGCGGCGTCTTCCGCAGCCGGCAGTTCGACCGCGCCGTCATACTTTGCGCCGCCCGCATATGCGGTCTCCGTTTCGCACGCGAACACGCTCTCGGTGAGCGCTGGCTCCGCCTCCTCTTCCGTCACCTCGGTGATGGCGTTCGCCGCCGCTGCCGCCGCCTTTGCCGCACGGCGTTCGGCGAGTTCCTCGAGGATGCGCTCCTTGCGCTTGCCCGTATAATCGTAGAACAGCATCGGGATGAGGGAGAGCGCGAAGCCTATCGCGGGGACGAGGGTCGCGAGCGCGAACATCCCGTCCTTTACGGACTCCGTCTGCGGCAGATATTCCCCAGACATCTCGGGCTGGACATAGCCTATGACCATGAGCCCCACGATGACGCCGAGGGCGCCCACCGCGTTGTTGAACTTGGTGACGAATGAGTTCCAGCTGAAACAGATGCCTTCCATCCTCTCCCCTGTCTTCCACTCGAGGTAGTCGAGGCTGTCGCCGACCATGGGGTAAGGCAGGGTGTTGTAGGCGCCGAGCCCGAGACCGCCTATGGTCATGAACGGGAGAGCGGCGTAGATGTTGACGAGCCCCACGCCAAAGCCGCATCCGAGGAAGACCGCGCCTATCGCGCCGTAGATGAGCGACGCCTTTTTATAGCCGAACTTCTTATAAGTGGGCGGGGTGAGCAGTATGCCCGCGAACATCCCCGCGCCGACCACTATGTAGAGGAGCACCAGCACCGTGCCGGACTCGAGCCCCGGGATGGTGACGACATATATGGAGATGTAGATGGCGACGGACATGATCATGTATCTCGGCGAGGCGAGCATGGACATGAGGAGCGCGAGCACCATGGGCTTGTTCTTCGCGACCACTTTCATCATGTCTTTGACGCTGATCTTTTCCGTCGAGGTGGCGAACCTCTCCTTGCTGTGGAAATATAAATAAAGATAAGCGGCGAATGCGGTGAGCCCCACGATGACCGCGAGCACGAAATAGATCCACTTCGCAGGGACGAAAAAGTCCAGCACCATATAGAGCACGGTGGGGAGCAGCCCGCCGATGGAGCCCACCGTCACATAGAAGGAGAGGAGCCCTGCTCTCTCGTCCTTGTCGGGGGTGGCGACGCTCATCATGCCCATCGCGGGGACATCCACCAGCGTATACGCGAGCCCGAAGCCCACATACATGATCATCGCCCACACCATCTTGCCGGGCTCCGCGCCCGAGAGCGGGAAGAACATCAGTATGGCGACTATGCCGATGAGGAAGGATCCCACCTTGACATAGGGGCGCATCTTGCCCGCCTTGGTGTGCGTCTTGTCCACGACGATGCCCATCAGCGGGTCGGTGATCATGTCGCTGATCCTCCCCACGAGCAGGAGCACGATGATGAACCACCACTCTTTCAGGATGAGGATGTCCGTGACGTAATTAAGAAAATAGGACGATACGATGCCGGACACCATATAGCTGCCGACGGCAACGAAACCGTAGGCAAATTTCTCTTTGCCTTTGACGACGTAATTGGGATTGCTCATTGAATATCTGCGCCGCGGGAAATTACTTGGCGGCTCCCCTCCTCTCTTTGACGGTGCGCACGAGAGCGGCGATGCCCGCCCCCATCAGCGCGACGCCCGCGACGACCGCGAACGCGATGAGCACGTCGATGAAACCGAGGTCTTTCTCCCTCTCCGCCAGCAGCCAGAACCCGAAGGAAAAGGATCCCGCGCCCGCCGCGGTGAGAAGAGACCAAAGCGCGCATTGCGCCGCATACACGCGCGTCCCCTTCGTCGCTTTTTTGTCCGCGACCGCCTTGACGCGCCGAGAAGAGTAAATGCCGGAAAAATCGTTCATTGCAAATTCTTCGCTTCTCATCGTAGCCTCCGATGTTTTCTCTCTGCATCAAGTCTAAAAAACGGATGTCAAAGACCTTCGGAAAGAATGTAATTAATTTGTCATTTCATCATTGTCTCGCGCGGCGCGCGCGGCTTGACATCGCGCGGGTTATGGGGCATACTATTTTTGCCCGGCTTAAAAATGCCGGGATAAGGAGTTTGTTATGAGGAAGAGGATCTTCGCATTCGTGCTTTTGATGTTGCTCGCTCTCCCGCTCGCGCTCGCAGGCTGCAACAAAAAAGGAGACGACTATGTCGCGGGCAGCGGCAAGTTGGTCGATCTCTCCGCCATGCCGGAAGGCACTGCCGCGGATTATCAATATCTCTACGAGCAGCATCCCGTTGCCACCGACGACGAATATTTCGGGTTGTACTACGACAGAGATTATCAGGGACACCCTGACAGCGTGCTGCTGGACAACGGCAACATCCTCGTCGCCTTCCCGAAGAGCCACGGCAGAGCCGAGACCATCATGATGCTCAGCACCGACGGCGGTCTCACCTACACCGACATTTTCAACGCGGACAATCCCAAACCCGACAGCTTCTATCACACCGAGGAAACTCCCACCATCTACAAGCTGGACTTCACCGACGGCACCCAGAAGCTCATCACCATTTCCGGCCGTCCCTCTTGGCCTACCGAGGGCAACCTCGGCGAAGGCTGGGACGCGGCAGTTTCCACTTCGCTCGATCCCGACGGCGGCTGCAACGGACTTGAATGGAGCGAGCACGAGAACTTCTACGGTCCCAATGCCGTCCGCGAAGAATATAAGCGCGAGGCGGGCGCAGAGAAATACGACGCGGTCGTCGCCATGAGCAGCCTTACCCAAATGAAAGACGAGAACGGCAACCTCATCGACAAGTGGATGGGGCTCTATCACGACGACAGGACCTTCACCGTTTACAAGACCTTCCTCACCTTCAACGAAGGGGGACAGATGGAGTGGTCGGAGCCCGTCCGCCTGCTCGGTCAGAACGGCGAATGGAGAGAGTATGAAGAGGCCAAGTCCCTCTTCGGACTCATCGTAAGCGGCAACGGCTTCTGCGAGACGGAGATCATCCGCTCCCCCGACGGCAACGAGCTTGCCGCGCTCTTCCGCGTGAATGCCAAGAGCAACTATTCCTACGTCACTTTCTCAACAGACGAGGGCGAGACCTGGAGCGAGCCGCAGACGATGTCGCAGGAGCTCACCGGCGAGCGCCACAAGGCGGAATACGACCCCGTCACGGGCAAACTGGTCATCACCATGCGAAACATCACTTACACCGAAGTGCCGGACGGAAAGCCCTCCTCCTCCTGGGAGTCCCGCGGCTGGGTGGCTTGGATCGGCGACTATGAAGATCTGAAGCGCGGCGCGGACGGCAAGGGCGATATGCTCGTCAAACTCGCGCACACCTACGGCACCTCGGGCACCGAGATCACGGAATTCGCCAATGCGGACACCGGCTACGCGGGACTCGTTGTGCTCGCAGACGGCACCGTCGTCACCACCTCCTACGGCACATTCTCCCCCGTGGGCTCCGAACTCGGAGGCAAGACATACGTTATGACCAAACAATTCAAGATCGCGGACCTCGCCTCTCTTGCGGGCGTCACCCTCCGCTGACCGTTTCCCGCGGCGGATCACCGAGGCTTGAGCCGCCTTGCCGCCCGAAGAAGCTCAACACAAAACATTCAAAAGACGGCGCGATGCGCCGTCTTTTTCTGCCCTTTGTCGCCTGCCGGACACTCCCGCCGCCTGACATGACACCCCCTCGCCCGACGCCGCAAAATGCCCTCTTCGCTCCCATCCGCAACACCCTCCGCCAAAATGTTGACATCGCGCCGATACTGTGCTATCATATGCAGGCAAAATCAGTTCGGCACGGAGAAGTACCCAAGAGGCCGAAGGGGCTCCCCTGCTAAGGGAGTAGTACGAGTGAATCGTAGCCAGGGTTCAAATCCCTGCTTCTCCGCCAGACAGAGTCGCGTTTGAACCCGCGGCTCTGTTATTTTTGTATCAAGGGTGTCGCCGGCATCATAATCGACACCGAAATTTATGTCTCGCAATTATCTGTCACAATGTGCCAGCTATGACATAGGTGAATAAACGAAATGCTTTTTATCGCCGCGCAAGACCGCTATTGCAAGACAAATAAAATAGCCTGAATAAAAATGCAAAAGACGACTTGAAGGGAAACCATGAGAGAGCGAAAAAGCGGACGGTCGCCGGAGCGGTTCAGCGGGCGACTCCGCTTCGCTCTCGTTTTCCGCCCGCCTTGCCCGTTTAACGGCGTGTGCTTGTCTGCGGCACGGCGCAGCCGAGCCGCACTTGTCTATGACAAGCACACGCCGTGGTGTCAAAGTTGCATAATTGACAATTTGTTTTTGCGTTCGCAAAGATTTTCTTTCAATTTGCATTGCGTTGTGATATAATAATCTCAATTGATGATATCGGAGTGCGATTATATGGCGATCAGCTACAAAAAACTTTGGAAATTGCTTATCGATAAAGATATGAGGAAGGAAGATTTGCGCTTAAAAGCAGGCATCTCTGCCAATACCATGGCTAAACTCGGCAAGAACGAAAATGTCAATACGGATATACTCGTAAAAATCTGCTCTGCGCTCAATTGCGATATCGCAGATATCATGGAAATTACGGAGGAAAGATAATGCCGAACGAACTTCAATTTGTTTTATACAATATTGACAAAGAAGATATAAAGGTCAAAGTTGCTATCAAGGATGAAACCATTTGGGTTACGCAACGTGGTATGGCAGAATTATTTGACTGTACGTCTGACAATATTTCTCTTCATTTGAAAAATATATATGCGGATGGAGAATTGTCAGAAATTTCAACTACCGAGGATTTCTCGGTAGTTCAATCAGAAGGGTCGCGCCAAGTGACAAGGAGCATTCGCTTTTATAATCTTGACGCTGTTATCTCCGTCGGTTATAGGGTAAATTCTCACCGTGCAACGCAGTTCCGCATTTGGGCAACAAGCGTTTTGAAAGAATTTATCAAAAAGGGCTTCGTTCTGGATGACGAACGGCTCAAGCAAGGCGAGGCTGTTTTCGGCAAAGACTATTTCCGTGAACTTTTGGAAAGGGTTCGCTCCATTCGTGCAAGCGAGCGTAGAATATGGCAACAGATAACGGATATTTTTGCCGAGTGCAGCATTGACTACGACAAAAATTCCCCTGTTACGCAAGAATTTTATGCAACGGTGCAAAACAAGTTCCACTATGCGATCACGGGGCAAACAGCGGCGGAAATAGTATATTCCAGGGCAGACAGTTCGAAGGAAAACATGGGACTTACGACATGGAAGAATTCCCCGGACGGAAGAATATTAAAGTCCGATGTAACGATTGCGAAAAACTATCTCGACGAAAAA
>CASDRL010000005.1 GCA_949283145.1 uncultured Clostridia bacterium
AAGTGTTAGTAGACTTGTGTTATCATATTAAAAAAGCATTAAATGATGCGAGGGACAATTATGATTTTTGCGAAACTTTCCGAGAAGAGCAGGGTGATCATCGCCGTCGTGCTCTTTGTCGCGGTGTTTGCGGGTCTGCTCATCGCAGCCTCTTTCACCGACCTCGAAGTCAGCGACATCCTCACGAAAAACGCGCTCGCGGACGGGGAATATCTCTCCCACGACGTCTTCGGCGTGACTTTCGAGGCGTTCGGCTCATCGCCAATCTACGTCATCGCGGGCGTGTGCGTGGTGCTGCTCATGCTTTATGTGTGGCGCACTTTGAAATTGCGCCCGATGCGCGAGTTCATCTGCGCGGTGCTCCTTGCGGGCTCGGTGGTGGCGTTCTGGTTCTTCTTTGACGACATGTTCGGCTATCTCGCCGAGCACGCGCGCGCCGAGGACACCTATCTTGAGACCGTGATGACGGTGATCGCCGTCATCTGCGCGCTCATGACCTCTGGCGTCGTGACTGCGGCGTTCTGGCGCATCAAGGACGAGACCCTGAAAAAGCTGATGAAGTTCGTCATCGCGTTCGTCATCATGGCGGTGGTCGCAAACGTCCTCATCATGATCATCAAAGACCCCGTCGGCAGGATGCGCTACCGCGCCATGAACAGCGAGGTGGGGCAGGCGATGGGCGGCTTTGCCAATTTCCAAAACTGGTATGAGTCCCGCGGCGGACAGCCCGAGGAGCTCTCAGCAGCTTTCGAGAGTGCATACGGCGTGACGGATGCGTTCAAGTCCTTCCCCTCGGGGCACACCTGCGCCGCGGGTATGACCTATGCGCTCATCATGCTCCCCGACATCCTCGGCACCAAGAACAAGGGGCTCCGCGCTCTTTGCTGGATCTTCCCCGTACTGTTCACCGGCGTCGTCGCGATCAGCCGCATAGTGGTGGGCGCGCACTTCTTCTCCGACGTCCTGGTGGGCGGCACGATAGCATTCGTGTGCATGATGTTCGCGCGCGAGGCGGTCGTTTTCCGTTTCAGCCACTTCAAGTGCTTCGGCAAAAACTATGTTCCCGCGCCCGCTGAGGACGAGGAATAAAAGCTACGGCTTTTGCCGCAAAAGCGGGTTTTGAGATATGAAAAAGAAATATAAAGTGCTGTTCGGCGTGATGCTCGGGCTCTTCGTCCTCTTCTTCGGGGTGAGCTGCTGCGTCATCGGCATTGCGGACTGCGACGTGGAAAAGAACTATTTCAACGGGGAGACCAACCCCTATATCACCAATGATGTCGCCATGGTCTCGGCGCACCGCGCAGGCAGCATCCTCGCGCCCGAAAACACCATGAACGCTTTCGAGCTCGGCATCGAGGAGGCGACTTCCGGCGGGTATACCGTGGACATTTGGGAGTTCGACCTCCACATCACCAAGGACGAACAGCTCATCCTGCTCCACGACCACACCCTCGACCGCACTTCCAATTCCGCCGAGGTCTTCGGCGAGAAGGACGCCCGCCCCGAGGACTACACCCTCGAGGAGCTCAAACAGCTCAACATGGGCTACAACTTCGAGCGTGACGGCGAATATCCCTTCCGCGGGCTCTCCGACGAGGAGATCACCGCGCAGGGGCTCAGAGTGTGCACTCTCGATGACGTGCTCGACTATATGGAGTCCGACGAGGCTCTCGCCGCCGCTCCCGCGGAGTACGGCAAGTTCCGCTACATCATCGAGATCAAGAACAGCGGCAAGCTCGGCGAACGCGCCGCCGACATCCTCTATGCCACGCTCAAAGAGCGCGGGCTGCTCGGGGACGTCGTTTTCGGCACCTTCAATCAGAACGTCACCGACTACGTGGACGAGAACTATCCCGACATGCTCCGCTCCTCCTCCATCTGCGAGGTGCTGGACTTCTGGTTCGCCTATCTCACCGGCGCCGACCTCTCGAAGAGGGGAGTGGGCTATTGCGCGCTGCAGATCCCGTACAGCAAGTCTATCTCCTTCCTCGGCACGGAGGGGCTCATCGAGTACGCGCACAAGTACAACATCGCCGTGCAGTTCTGGACCATCAATGAGTCCGACGATGTCGAGCATCTGCAATCGGTGGGCGCGGACTGCATCATGTCCGACGACCCGGATATGTGCTATGACATCCTGAAAGGGTAGCGCTGCGGCGCACATTGCGCCTCCGTCCCGAAATGCTTTTGCCATGCAATTTGCGTCAAACCCTTGCATTTTCCGCAGGGGTTTGCTATAATCGCAAAGCACGGTAAGCTGGTGTGGCTCAGCAGGCAGAGCGATTCACTCGTAATGAATAGGTCGGCGGTTCGAATCCGCCCACCAGCTCCACACAGCCGCAAGGCATCATATGCAACACCCCGCAAGTTTTGCGGGGTGTTTGCGTTTGTGCCTGCGGCTGTGTCAACGCGTCGCAAAAATACGGGCGTTCGCCCCGCTCCTCGTTTCTCTGCATTGCTCCGAAACTATCGCGTTGCTCACTGATTTTTGCTCCGCAGGAGATAAGCGGGTTTCCTTGTTCTCCGTGGGCGGATTCCAACCTTTCGCTGACGCAAGTTTACCCCACGAGAAAATCAAAGATTTTCCCGCGGGGACCCCGACGCCGCATACTCAGAGGTTTCATCGTGTTCGAGGACGCTTAGAATAGGCTGTTTATCACGCTCAAGCGCGCTCTATTAAGCTGTTCGTCTCGGGGGTGAGTTAGAATTCCCCCTCTTTCCCTTCGGGCTTTCCTCCCCCGTGTCCGAAAGGGCTTCACTCCTCCTAAAATGCGGGACTTACTTTCCGCCTTTTGAAAAAAAGTTTGGGTCTCGCACTTACATAATCGAGCGGCGAACAGTACTCACTGAGAACCCGGCACGGGCGGAGGAATTCGGCACTCGCAACTTAAAGCCCGTGTCTATTTAGATCCACGGCGTTGCTCGGCACTCAGATAGCGCGCCGCGGCGTTCAAGCGGCGGTTGCACCGCCTGTGAACGCTTGGCTGAGCGGCGCGTAATTCCGTCTTCGAAATAGAAACATCGTGCTCAAATACACCTCGAATGAGTGAACGTCGTGTCTAAGGACGGCACGCTCAAGCTGTTCGTTAGACCGTCTCCGGAAGAGGTTTCGTCGTGTTCAAGCACGCTCTATCAAGCTGCTCGTTAATACGTCCGCAACAGGAATGTATTGGGACAAAAGGGGACGGGGCAAAGCGGGGGACCCGCCTGCGGCGGGGTTTGGGTGTGTAAATGTTAAATTGCGGGCATAATTTGCCCGCAATTTAACATTTTTGCCCCGTCCCCTTTGTCCCGGAGTTTCAAATGCCACCGGATAAGATAGCGTCGTGTCTAAGGACGTCACGCTCATGCTGTTCGTTATTCCGTCTTCGAAAGAGGGGCGGCTGGCTCGGGGACACTTAGTCCGAAGAGTTTGTCGGGGCGGGGTGCCGTCTTTAATTAAGGTCGCGGGCGCGAGGCGCGGAAAAATTTTTCGGCGAATTTGTCTAAAACCGTTGACATTTGGCAAACGAAAAAATATACTGTTAGCAGTCGAAGCGGTTGAGTGCTAGCAGCTTACGGGAAGCCCCGAACCGGCGGAGGTCACATGAGCAAGGAACTGAGCGAAAGAAAAAAGAAGATACTCCATGCGTTGGTGGATCTTTATATCGCCACGGGACAGCCGGTGTCCAGCTCGGACATCCAGAAAGGGTATATGCCCGAGGTCAGTTCCGCCACCATCCGCGCGGAGCTCAGCGCTTTGGAGGCTCTCGGATATATCGATCAGCCCCATACATCTGCGGGGCGTGTGCCGCTGAAGCCCGCCTATCAGCTCTATGTGGGCGACATCGAGAGGCTGGGAGCGGGGGCGCTCACCGACGCCGAGACCGCGTTCATAAGGAGCAGGTTTGCGGACAAGCTTTCCGAAGTGCGCGACATCTCCAAGCGTGCGGCGGAGATCATCAGCGACGTGACCAACTACACCTCCTTCTTTGTTTCCAGCCGCGGCGGCAGCGTCGTGATCGAGGAGATAAAGCTTGTGCCTTTGAAGGGCGGCAAAGTGTTGGTGCTCATAGTCACCGACGAGGGTATCATCGCGGACAAGACCATCGAGGTCGCGGACGGCGTCAGACATGAGTATATCGACTCCGCGACGCGCATGCTCAACAACGTGTTCGGCGGCAGGACGATCGGCGAACTGGAGAGCATCGACCTTGACAGCGAACTCAACGCCGAGACCGCCGGTTTCCGTGACATTTTCGACGCGGTGCTTGCGGTCATACAGACTTACATGGCGGAGCACGGCGACGACGTTGTGGTGGAAGGTGCGCTCAAAATGCTGGATTATCCGGAGTACAACAATGTCGAGGACGCCAAGAACTTCCTTGCCGTCATCTCCGACCACGACAGCGTGTCCGAGCTGCTCGCCGACTCCGAGGACAGCATAGAGTTTTCGGTGAGGATAGGCAAAGAGGACAGCGGCGTGGACAAGTGCGCCATCATCACGGCGGCATACAAAGTCGGCGACGAGGTGGTGGGCAGAGCAGGCGTCATAGGACCGGAGCGTATGGACTACAAGAAGGTCATCGGCGTGCTGGACTACATCAAAAAGGCGCTGGGAACGGTGCTTGACGACGATAAGGACAATGAGTGAAATGAAAGACAAAAAAGAGAAGAACAAGCAGACCGCACGGGAAGACGTCCCCGAAAAAGCGGCAGACGCAGCCGCGGAGAAGCAGGCGGCTGAGGACGGCGTGATCGACCGCGAGAACATGAGCGACGAGGAATACATCGCAGCTCTCGAGGAAAAGGTCGGACAATGCGTCGCCGAGACGATGTCGGCAAAGAACACGGCAATGCGCCTTCAAGCGGATTTCGACAACTACCGCAAGCGCAACGCGGCTCTTTCCGAGGAGATGAAAGCTCTCGGTAAGTCCATGGTCATCGAGAAGATGCTGACCGTGCTGGACAACTGCGACCTCGCCAGGAAGTACATCACGGACGAATCCGCGCTCACCGGGTTCAACATGATGGAACGTCAGATCCTGGACGCCCTCGAAGCGTTCGGTCTCAAAGAGATCGAGGCGGAAGGGAAGGATTTCGACGCCGCCGAGATGTCCGCCGTAGAGCGTGAGAAGGCGGAAGGACAAGAGGGCAAAGTGGTGGCGGTGCTTGCCAAAGGCTATACGCTGAACGGCAAGGTGTTGCGCCCCGCAAGCGTCAAAGTAGGGTGCTGAACTTGCAAATATGCGTGTTGAACCCCGCTTTTGAGCAAAAACAGACAAAATAATAAAAGAAAGTTCACCGCAAAAGCGGAGACATAAAGATTTGAAAGGAGAACCATTATGGGAAAGATCATAGGTATAGACCTCGGAACAACCAACAGCTGTGTGGCAGTGATGGAGGGCGGCGAGCCCGTCGTCATCCCGAATGCCGAAGGTATGCGCACCACTCCGTCCGTCGTGGCGTTTGCCAAGGACGGCGAGAGACTTGTGGGTGAGATCGCGAAACGTCAGGCGGTCGCCAACCCCGAGCATACCGTCATCTCCATCAAGAGGGAGATGGGCAGCGATCACAGAGTGAAGATCGACGGCAAGGAGTACACTCCGCAGGAGATCTCCGCAATGATCCTCACCAAACTCAAAAACGACGCTGAAAAATATCTCGGCGAGAAGATCACGGAAGCGGTCATAACCGTCCCCGCCTACTTCACCGACTCTCAGCGTCAGGCGACCAAGGACGCGGGCAAGATCGCGGGACTGGACGTCAAGCGTATCATCAACGAGCCTACGGCGGCGGCGCTTGCCTACGGCATCGACAAGGACGAGAACAAGCAGCAGAAAGTGCTCATCTTCGACCTCGGCGGCGGCACGTTCGATGTCAGCGTGCTTGAGCTCGGCGACGGCGTCTTCGAAGTGCTCGCGACCTCCGGCAACAACCGTCTTGGCGGCGACGATTTCGACAAGCGCATAATGGACTGGATCGTCTCCGAGTTCAAGGCTAAGGAGGGTGTGGATCTCTCCACCGACAAGATGGCGATGCAGCGCATCAAAGAGGCTGCCGAGAAGGCGAAGATCGACCTCTCCGGCGTGACCAAGGCGAAGATCTCGCTGCCTTTCATCACGATGGCGAACGGCACCCCGAAACACCTCGATATGGATCTCACCAGGGCGAAGTTCGACGCCCTCACCGAGGATCTGGTCGAGAAGACCATGACCCCCACCAAGCAGGCGTTGAAGGACGCGGGACTTTCGGTGAACGACATCGCCAAGGTCATCATGGTGGGCGGCTCCACCCGTATCCCCGCAGTGTACGAAGCGGTGAAGAAGTTCATCGGCAAGGATCCTTACAAGGGCATCAACCCCGATGAGTGCGTCGCCATCGGCGCAGCCATCCAGGCGGGCGTGCTCGCGGGCGAAGTCAAGGATATGCTCCTTCTCGACGTCACGCCTCTGTCTCTCGGCATCGAGACGCTGGGCGGCGTGTTCACTAAGCTCATCGACCGCAACACCACCATCCCGACCAGCAAGTCGCAGATCTTCTCCACGGCTGCCGATCATCAGACCTCGGTGGACATCCACGTGCTGCAGGGCGAGAGAAAATTCGCACGCGACAATAAGACGCTGGGCAGATTCGAGCTCACCGGCATCGCTCCCGCACCCCGCGGAGTGCCGCAGATCGAAGTCACCTTCGACATCGACGCCAACGGTATCGTGTCCGTGAAGGCTGTGGACAAGGGCACCAACAAGTCGCAGTCCATCACCATCACCGCGTCGTCCAACCTCTCCGAGAGCGACATCGAA
>CASDRL010000006.1 GCA_949283145.1 uncultured Clostridia bacterium
ACATGCGTCTTGGTCCACCATGTGCGGGGATATCTGGCACCCCCATCGGTTTTGTTTGCACATAGTATAGCATATTTAGCGGAAAATGTCAAGCGTACTGGCGGATTTATGACAATCTATGATTTAATGGGCAGACACTATATACGGATGAATTTGGGATCTCTTACGTCGGGCTTACTGATTTTATGCTAAACAAAGATATTCTTGCCCACAGCACCTAACCTATTCCCTCTTATCTGGATAAGACTCACGCTTTCGTTCGCTCTCGTTCGCAAAGGAGTAAGTAATAGGAAGAGGTAGCTATAAAAAACTTTGCGGACTTCGCGTACTATGCAGCACTATTGCATCGCGGAATCGATGTGGGAGGCACGCTTCCGCGCGCGGGGTTTATCGGTGCCGTGGGTGTAGAGAGCTGTCACTCGCCGCAGCGGAAGTACGGACGCCAGCCGAAGGGGAGGACGGCAGTCGGATGACCTACTCCACCACGCTTACTCCACCAATGCGGGCTGACCCTCGGACCCTCTCCATGGGTGCGGACAGGACGTTGGGCATGGTAGGGGCCGACGTCCCGGCGTCCCGCGTGCCCGATGCGTCCGCGCGGGCGTCCCCGGTGTCGTCCCTTTGGGGCGGCGCGCCGGGGACGTCGCGCCCTACCATGGGTGCGGACAGGAGGTTGGGCATGGTAGGGGCCGACGTCCCCGGCGGCCCGCGTGCCCGATGCGTCCGCGCGGGCGTCCCCGGTGTCGTTCCTTTGGCGCGGCGCGCCGGGGACGTCGCGCCCTACCATGGGTGCGGACAGGACGTTGGGCATGGTAGGGGCCGACGTCCCCGGCGGCCCGCGTGCCCGTGGATGTTCCCGTGCGCGCGGCGATGTAGTTTCACTTTTTTATTCCGTTTTCCTTTATGCCGAGGTCTGTCAAGACCGAGCCTCGAAAAGCTCAGATGCACTTTTGCTCAGATGCTCAGATGCCGAGGTCAGTCAAGACCGCGCTAGCGGTTTTGACCGACCGAGTACATCCCGATTGATTTCCGCGTCGAAAAGTAGTACAATACACGCCGTTGGTAGAAATCCGTAGTTGTACTTCGGTTTTTGACGGATGTCGGAAATGATAAAAAGACAGATGGCAGAATGGATGAAGATGATGGCGCGGGAGTACGCCGTTGTCTCGATCATGGGACCAAGGCAGTCCGGCAAGACGACCTTGGCAAAGATGCTTTTTCCCGATTACGGGTATGTCAATCTTGAAGACCCCGATCTGCGCTGGGCGGCGGAGGCCGACGGAGCGGACTTCGTGGCAAAGCATCCCGCCCCGCTCATCATCGACGAGGTGCAGCGCGTCCCTGAACTCTTGAGCCGCATTCAGGTGAAGGTGGACGAGAACCCCACGCGGAAGGCCGCCTACATCCTGACTGGCTCTCACCAGCCGGCCTTGCGCGAGGGGATTTCGCAGTCTCTCGCAGGGCGCGTCGCCATTGCCACGTTGATGCCACTCTCCATCGGGGAAGTCGCCGCTTCGTGTCCGCTGCCAGCCCGCGAGGAGCTTGTGTTCAAGGGGTTCATGCCGCGCATCTACGGCGAAGGGGCTACGCCGGGATTCCTCTACTCGAACTACCTTTCAACTTACGTCGAACGCGACGTGAACGCCATCCTCGCCCTGAAGGACAGACGGCAGTTCGAGACGTTCCTGCGGCTCGTGGCGGGGCGCGTGGGGCAGTTGGTGAACTACGAGTCAATCGCCTCGGAAGTCGGCGTGAGCGCGGCGACGGTCAAGGCGTGGCTGTCCGTCCTAGAGGTGAGCTACATAACATTTACCCTACCGTGCTACTACCGCAACTTCGGAAAGCGGTTTGTCAAGGCTCCCAAGGTGTACTTCACGGACGTCGGGCTGTGCTGCCACCTCCTCGGCATCCGGGACGCGCAACAGGTGGACCGCGATCCGGCTTTCGGCGGGCTTTTCGAGAACATGGTGGTTGCGGACATCCTCAAGACGCGGCTTAATCGTGGCCTTGAGCCGGATATGTACTTCGTGCGCGATTACAAGGGCTTCGAGGTCGATCTCCTTGTCGAGAACGGGCGAAAGGTCGATCTCTACGAGATAAAGTCCTCCGTGAGTTTCCACGAGTCGTTTGCGGACAACGTAAGCCGCCTCGCGTCCATCATGGGCAACGTTGATCGCAAGACGGTCGTGTATTCCGGCCAGCCCGCCTCTGCGCAAGGCGTCGAGTTCGTGAACTATGCCAATATTGAGCAGACTGTTTTTTGACACATAAACGGCGCAAAAGTCATAAACCTAAAAACGGCAGTTCAACGGCGAAAGCATCTCGCGGAGGCGCGGGGAGTTCGCGTTACGGCAACTGCTTTTTCTGAGTCTTCAGGCATAAGTGTGGGTCTGTCCAGGTGTTCGAGGTGCCCAATTTGGTGCGCAGATGCTACGCATACGCAGAATTTGGCGAAATCCGATCCGGCGCACCCCCTTGCGGGCCCTGCGGGCGCGAACGGGGGTGCGCCACGTCGATTCGGTCGAAAAATCTGCGTATGCGAAGCATCTGCGTACAAATAAAGCTCCTCCGCTTCCT
>CASDRL010000007.1 GCA_949283145.1 uncultured Clostridia bacterium
AAAATCCCCTCGTGGACGTCATCACCACCCCCGAGTACAAAGCGGCGGTGGAGGAATATAAGCTCAACGCCTCAAAGGTGACGGAGATAGACCGCCTTGCGAGCAACCGCGAGAAGACGGGCGTCATGACGGGCGCATACGCCATCAACCCCGTCAACGGCAGAGAGGTGCCCATCCTCGTTGCGGACTATGTGCTGGCAAGCTACGGCACGGGCGCGGTCATGGGCGTCGCCGCTCACGACGAGCGCGACTATGTCTTTGCAAAGAAGCTCGGGTTGCCCATCGAGAGGGTGGTGAAGAGCGCGGACGGCTCCCCCGACGAGCTGCCTTACACCGACTACGGCGTGATGGTCAACTCCGGCGAGTTCGACGGCATGAGCTCGGAGGAGGGCAAGATCGCCGTCATCAAGAAGCTGGAGGCGGAGGGCAAGGGCGCTCTCAAGACCAACTACCGCCTGCGCGACTGGCTGGTCAGCCGTCAGCGCTATTGGGGCGCGCCCATCCCGATGATCCATTGCGAGCATTGCGGAGTGGTGCCCGTCCCCGAAGAGGATCTGCCCGTCAGACTTCCCTACAACGTGGAGTTCAAGCCGGACGGAGTGAGCCCGCTTGCCAAGAGCGAGGAGTTCATGAACGTCAAGTGTCCCGTCTGCGGCAGACCCGCGCGGCGCGACCCCGACACCCTGGACACCTTCGTGTGCTCGAGCTGGTATTATCTGCGCTATCCCGACAACCGCAACGACAAGGCGGCGTTCGACCGCGAGTGGATCGACAAGATGCTGCCCGTGGACAAATATATCGGCGGAGCGGAGCACGCTTGCATGCACCTGCTCTATGCGCGCTTCTTCACCAAGGCGCTGCGCGATATGGGCTATCTCGACTTTGACGAGCCCTTCCTCTCCCTCGTGCATCAGGGCACGATACTCGGCCCCGACGGCAACAAGATGTCCAAGTCCCGCGGCAACGTCATCTCCCCGGACGAGCTCATCTCCAAGTACGGCGCGGACGTGCTCAGGACCTATCTCATGTTCGGTTTCAGCTATGTCGAGGGCGGCCCCTGGAACGACAACGGGCTGGACAGCATCAGCAGGTTCTTCGACAGAGTGGAGCGCCTCGTCAAGAAATGCTACGGCATGAACTTTGCGGAGATACCGCGCGGAAAAGCGGAAAAGGAACTTGATTATGTCAGAAACAACACGATAAAGTGCGTTTCTGCCGACATCGAGAGTTTCAGCTTCAACACCGCGCTCGCGAGAGTGATGGAATACGTCAACGCCATCTACGCCTATGACGGAGCGGTGACGGAGAGGAACGCCTTCTTTGCGGACTGCGTGAAGGATCTCGTGCTTTTGCTCGCGCCCTTCGCGCCGCACTTTGCGGAGGAGCTGTGGGAGATGCTGGGGCAGCCCTATTCCGTCTTCAACCAGCGCTATCCCGTCGCGGACGAAAAGGCGTTGGTGCGCGACGAGGTCGAACTCGCGGTGCAGATCAATTCCAAGCTCCGCGCCCGCATCACCGTGCCCACGGACGCGGCGAGGGAGCAGATAGAGGCGGCGGCGCTCGAGGCGGTCTCGGCGCAGCTCAACGGCGCTAAGCCCAAAAAGATCATCATCGTGCCGGGCAGGCTGGTCAACATCATAGCCTGACGCCGCGCAGCGGAAAGGAGAATAATAATGCTTGACATCAACAGGATAAAAGAAGACCCCAAAGGGGTGGCGGCGGCTCTTGCCAAGAAGGGCTGCGAGGTGGATTTTTCGGACGTCATCGCGTGGGACAACGAGCGCAAGGCTGCCATCAGCGCCGTCGAGCAGCTCAAAGCCCGCCGCAATAAGGTCTCGTCCGAGATCCCGAAACTCAAAAAAGAGGGCAAGCCCGTGGACGACATCTTCAAGGAGATGCGCGCCATAGGCGACGAGATCGCTGACCGCGACGCGGATATCAACGCGCTTGTGGAGCGCATTGCGGATTTCCTCTCGCGGCTCCCCAACATCCCCGACGACGACCTGCTCCCCGGCGAAAAGGAGAACAACCAAGTGGTGAAGGTGGTGGGCGAGAAGCCCGAGTTTTCCTTCCCCATCAAAAACCACGTGGACCTTTGCACCTCGCTCGGTCTCATCGACTACGAGAGAGGGGTGAAGCTCGGCGGTAACGGGTTCTGGATCTATCGCGGTCTGGGCGCGCAGCTGGAGTGGGCGCTCCTCAACTACTTCATCGAGGAGCATCTGAAGGACGGATATGAGTTCATCCTGCCCCCTCATCAGCTCGGCTACAACTGCGGCTTCGGCGCGGGGCAGTTCCCCAAGTTCAGCGACGAGGTCTATTGGCTGGATGTCGACGAGGACAGGCACCGCAACCGTTTCATGCTCCCCACGGCGGAGACCGCGCTCGTCAATATGTACGCGGGCGAGATCATCGACGAGAGCAAACTGCCCATGAAATTCTTCGCCTACACCCCCTGCTACCGCAAGGAAGCGGGCAGCGCGAGGGCGGAGGAGCGCGGCATGATCCGCGGACATCAGTTCAACAAGGTGGAGATGGTGCAGTACGCCCACCCCAAGCACAGCATGGAAGCGTTCAACGAGCTCGTCGACAAAGCGGCAAGGCTCGTCGAAGGGCTGGGACTGCATTTCAGAGTGTCCAAGCTCGCGGCGGGCGACTGCTCCGCGTCCATGGCGAGGACTTACGACGTCGAGCTCTGGATCCCGAGCATGGGCATCTACAAGGAGTGCAGCTCCGTCTCCAACGCCAACGACTATCAGGCGCGCCGCAACAACACCCGCTACCGCGACTCCGAGACGGGCAAACCCGCATATGTGCACACCTTGAACGGCAGCGGTCTCGCCACCAGCCGCCTCATCCCCGCCATCGTGGAACAGTTCCAGAACGAGGACGGCACGGTCACCATCCCCGAAGTCCTGCGCAAGTGGCTTAATGGAAGAGAGTATATAGGTAAATAAGCCGCACACTCATTCGGAGGCGGAATCACGCGCCGCTCAGCCTCGTCGCGATCCGCGCGGTTTCGTCGCCGTGCGCCGCGTTGCGGCGGTTGGCTCGCCTGTCGCGCGGTTGCTCCTCTTCGCGTCGTGAAAATGCGGAGACGTTCGCTTCGCTCCTCGTTCCTACGGAACTATCGCGAAGCTCACTCATTTTCACTCCGCGTGGATGAAAGCGGACAAGAGCGCCGCACCGAAGGTATAGCGATTGTTACGCGAAGCGTCAATCGCGTCAGGTGCCCCCTAAAACCGTGGGTCCCTCCGGGGGGAATGGTCGGGGTCCCCGCCGAAAGTATTTTCGGTGGGGTAATTTAGGGGGAACCCGCAGGAGGGGGCTCAACAACACTCCCATGTCAGGGGACGACAATCCGTTTCTGTCACGGGGGAGGAAAGCCCGAATGGGGCTCCCCGCAAAATGCATGCATTTTGTGGGGTCCCCGGGTTGGAGGGGGAAATCAAGATAACCCCCAAGACGGGCAGCCTGTTACGGTCAGCCCGGGACTTTATCAAAACTAACCCCGCCTAAGGCGGAAAAGGGAGGATATATGAGAGAAGAACTCAGACCGTATGCCGACGAAGCATTCGGCATCGTCGAGACGGCGGCAAACGACATAGGTCCCCGTTTGCCCGGTTCCGACAACGAGCGCAAATTCGCCGACCACATGGCAGACAAACTCAAAGCCATCGGCATCACTCCCGTCAAGGAAAAATTCCTTGTCGCGCCCCGCGCCAGCATAGGCGGCATCCCGTATGCCGGTTGGGCGGGCATCGTAGCCGCAGTGCTCATGCTGTTCCCCGCCGTATCATTCGGCGAGAGCGGTGTGTCGGGGCTGTTCATCGGTCTGCACGGGCTCGCATTCTTCATCTGCCTCGCGACCCTCGTCTGGCTGGTGTGCAGCGTCTTCCTCTACAAGACGTGGTTCGACTTCGCCTTCAAGCAGGAAGTGTCGCAGAACGTCTACGGCGAGGTGCTCCCCGCGGACGGCAAGTATGACTACACCATCATGCTCTCCGCCCACACGGACACCAGCTGGAACTGGAAGCACTCCGCGGCGACCCGCTTCATGCCCGGCGGTCCCGTTTCCGCCTTCGTCAAGATGGGCATCGGCATCGTCGCCTTCCTGTTCATCTTCGCGTGCTCGGCGGCAGTGTTTTTCAGCGAGCTGGATTTCGTGACGAAATTCGGTCTTTCCGCGCAGATGAGCGGCCTTGAGAATATGACCGAGGATGAGCTCATCCGTCTTGTGCAGCTTGCGGCGGGACTTTCCGATCTCTCCGTGGCGCTCTACATCCTCATCCCCCTCTTTGTCATCCCCGGCTGCTTCCTCATCACGCTGTGGGCGGACAAGAACCCCCGCACCGCGTCCCCCGGGGCGATGGACAACGCGACGGGCATCGGCATCGCGTATGCCGCCACCAAATATTTCAAGGAGAACCCCGACAAGCTCCCCAAGGGCTGCCGCATCATCGACTTCAACTGCGGCTCCGAAGAGGCGGGTCTCAGAGGCTCCATCGCGTTCACCCGCCGTCACAAGGGCGAGGACATCCTGAAGAATTGCTGGAACATCAACATCGACTCCATCGCGGACAAGGA
>CASDRL010000008.1 GCA_949283145.1 uncultured Clostridia bacterium
GCGCCGCTCAGCCAAACTTGCACAGCGGGCGCTTGCGCCTGCTCTTGCAAGTCGCGGCGCGCTATCTGAGTGCCGAGCAACGCCGTAAATCTAAATAGACACGGGCTTTAAATTGCGAGTGCCGAATTCCTCCGCCCGTGCCGGGCTCTCAGTGAGTACTGTTCGCCGCTCGATTATGTAAGTGCGAGACACAAGCTTTTTTCAAGAGGCGGAAAGTTAGTTCCGCATTTTAGGAGGAGTGAAGCCCTTTCGGACACGGGGGAGGAAAGCCCGAAGGGAAGGAGGGGGAAATCAAGATAACCCCCGAGACGAACAGTTAATTCGAAGTGTCCCCGAACACGACGAAGCCCCGTCCGAAGACCGCAGGCACTTGACGCAGTTGTTCGCCGAATAGTGCCCTCAGCTTGCTGACGCTGTCATTTAGATGAGCTGCGCGAAAGAGCCGCTGCCGAGAGGCGGAGCGTACCATTAGTACGTGAGCATCTACGGCAGCGGCTCTGACAAAGCAGCTCGCTAAATGACAGCGTCAGCGCATGGTTTCTTGTTTGACCTTGGTGTCAACTACATGCCGTTTCTCCAGCTCCTTGGCAACATCTTGGAGGGAGATGCCCATCTCGACCATGAGGACGGTGAGATGATAGATGAGGTCGGAGATCTCGAAGACGGCCTCTTCGCGGCTGCCGCCTTTGCCGGCAACGATGACTTCGGTGGATTCCTCGCCGACCTTTTTCAGGATCTTGTCAATGCCTTTGTCGAAGAGATAGGTGGTGTAGGAACCCTCTTTGGGGGAAGTCTTTCTGCCCTCGATGAGCCGATAGAGCCCTTCGTAAGAGAACTGTTTGAGGGTGTCGGAGAGGTAGACGGGGTTGTGGAAACAGCTCTCCTCGCCGGTGTGACAGGCGGGACCGTCCTTGACCACCTCGACGACGAGGGCGTCGCCGTCGCAGTCCGCGGTGACGGAAACGACGTGCTGAAAATTGCCGCTGGTCTCCCCTTTCAGCCAAAGCTTTTGGCGAGAACGGCTGTAAAAGCAGGTCAGCCCTTTTTCGAGTGTTATCGCAAGGCTCTCGCGGTTCATATAGGCGAGGGTGAGCACCTCTTTGGTGTAGTGATCCACGACGACGGCGGGGATGAGCCCCTTTTCGTCAAACTTCAAATTTTCAACGCTGAACATAGTTTATCTCCCTATTTTGATGTGATGAAATGCTTGTTGTGTCGATCATACCCTCACAGCCGGACGGGCACGCCCGCCCCCGCAAGGCGGCGTTTGAGCGCCCTGATGTCCACTTCGCCATAGTGGAAGATGCTGGCGGCGAGCCCCGCATCCACCCCTTCCACTTCGTCAAAGAGGGTGACGAAATCCTCCGCACAGCCCGCGCCGCCCGAGGCGATGACGGGGATGCGCACCGCGGAACAGACCGCGCGGAGCATCTCGATGTCAAAGCCGCGCTTGACGCCGTCGGTGTCTATGCTGTTGAGCACGATCTCTCCCGCGCCTTCCGCCTCGCCGCGCTTCGCCCATTCCACGGCGTCGATGCCGGTGGGCACTCTGCCCCCCTTGGTGTACACCTCGAACCGCCCTCCCGCGCGCTTGGCGTCGATGGAGAGCACCACGCATTGGTCGCCGTAGCGCTTTGCCGCTCTCCCGACGAGGGTGGGGTCGGCAACGGCGCCCGAGTTGACGCTCACCTTGTCCGCCCCGCATTTGAGGACGCGGTCGAAATCGGAAAGGTCGTTGATGCCGCCACCCACGGTAAGAGGGATGAACACCTGCGACGCGACCGCGGTCAGCGTCTCGGCGAAGAGTTTCCTGCCCTCGTGGGAGGCGGTGATGTCGTAAAAGACGAGCTCGTCCGCGCCCGAAGTGTTGTAAAAACGCGCGAGCGCGACGGGATCGGCGACATCCTGCAATCCTTGGAATTTTCTGCCCTTGACCACTCTGCCGTCCTTGACGTCGAGGCAGGGGATCACGCGTTTTGCGAGCATATGCCCTCCTTTGCCGCGGCGAGCGCGGCTTCGAGCGGCAGCGCGCCCGTGTATATCGCCTTGCCGACGATGGCGCCGTACAGCCCCATGCCCGCAAGCGTCCTTATCTCTTCCGCGCGCGCGATACCGCCGGACGCGACGACATTCAGCCCCTCGAGTTTCGCCAGTCTCTCGTAGGCGGCAAGGTTGGTGCCTTGCAGGGTGCCGTCGCGGGAAATGTCCGTAAAGATGACACAGTCCGTGCCGGAATCGCGGAGATATTCGCAGAACTCGAAGGCGTCAGTGTCCGTCACCGTCTTCCAGCCGTGGACGGCAACTTTGCCGTCTCTGGCATCCACTCCGACCGCGATCGCGGCGCCATACTTTTGGGTCATTTTCAGCACAAAATCGGGTTTTTCCAGCGCGATCGTGCCGATGATCACCCGTTTTGCGCCGCATTCGAGATAACGCGCGATCCTCTCCTCGGTGCGTATGCCGCCCCCGATCTCCACCGTGAGACCGCTCTCGCGCACTATGCGTTCGATGACTTCGGCGTTGACCGCTTCGCCCGCGAGCGCACCGTCGAGGTCGACGACGTGCAGGCATTCCGCGCCCTTTTCGGCAAAGCCGCACGCGGTGGCGACGGGGTCGTCGCCGTAGACGGTCATCCTGTCGTAGTCGCCCTCCGTGAGGCGCACCACTCTGCCCCCTCTGAGGTCTATGGCGGGGAAGATCTTCATAGCCTGCCCTCCGTGATGTCCTTGAACGCGCGCAGGATGTTGAGCCCCGTCTCGCCGCTCTTTTCGGGGTGGAACTGCGTGCCGTATACGTTGCCGCGCGCGACGGCACCCGTGACGGGCACGCCGTAATCGCTGACGGCGACGGTGTTTTCCGCACAGCCCGTCGCGTAGTAGGAATGGACGTAATAGACATACTCACCCTCGCCGACATACGCAAGAAGGGGGGAGGGACGCAGGATGCGCAGGCTGTTCCAGCCCATGTGCGGCACCTTCATTTCCCGCGGCAAGCGGAAGGGCACGACCTCGCCGGGAATAAGACCCAGCCCCTCGTGCGTGCCGTACTCATAGCTGCGGTCAAAGAGCATCTGCATCCCGAGACATATGCCGAGGAAGGGGATGCCCTTCCCCGCGGCGTCCAGCACGGCGCGCTCCGCGCCCGAGGAGCGGAGTTTCGCGCGAGCGTCCGCAAACGCGCCCACGCCGGGCAGGATGATCCCGTCCGCGCGTGCGATGACGGCGGGATCGGAAGTGACCTCCGCCTTCGCCCCGATGAAACGCAGAGAACTCGTCAGCGAAAAGAGGGTGCCCACCCCGTAATCGACTACGGCTATCATAGCGTCCCCTTTGTGCTCGGGAGCACGTCCGCGCGCGCCGCGTCCACGGAACACGCCTCACGGAGCGCCCTGCCGAAGGATTTGAACACCGCCTCGGCGATGTGGTGGACGTTGTCGCCCGCGAGCATCCTGAAATGCAGCGTCACGCCCGCCGAACGCACGAACGCGGCGAAGAACTCTCTGATGAGCTCGGTGTCGAGGTCGCCCACTTTGTATTCCGGCGGAAAAACGATGTCGAAGCCGAGATAGGCGCGCCCGCTGAAATCGAGTGCACAAAGGACGAGCGCCTCGTCCATGGGCAGGATGCAGCTGCCGTAACGGCGGATGCCCCGCTTGTCGCCGAGCGCCTCCCGGAACGCCTCGCCCAGGCAAATGCCGATGTCCTCGACGGAGTGGTGCATGTCCACTTCGGTGTCGCCGTCGCAGCGGACGGAAAGGTCGAAAGCCCCGTGCCGCGCGAGCAGTTCGAGCATGTGGTCGAAAAATCCGCTGCCCGACTTGACGTCATAGACGCCCGTCCCGTCAACGACGAGGGAGAGAGCGATGTCCGTCTCTGTGGTCTTTCTCGAAATTTGCGATTTTCTCATATGCCTTTCTCCTTCAAAACATCTCTTACGGCGGAGAGCAGCGCGTCGCATTGCCCGCGGGATCCCACCGTTATGCGCACGTAGTCCGAAAGCGCTCCCCCGAGCCACCTCACCAGCACTCCGCGCGCTTTCAGGGCGAGGTAGAGTTCCTCACCGCCTATGCCCTCCTTTCTTGCAAGAAGGAAGTTGGCAAGCGAGGGCGTGAGGGAAAACCCGAGGGCGGAAAGCTCCCCTTTCAGTCTTTCGCGTTCGGCGACGACAGCGGCGGTCGCGGAGAGGAAATAGTCCTCGTCCGCCATAGCGGCGGCGCCCGCAACGATGCTCAGCCTGTTGAGGTTGTAGGGGTTGAAGCTGAACTTCATGAGTTCGAGGTCGAGGATGAGATCCTCCGATGCCAAAGCAAAGCCCACTCTCCCTCCCGCAAGCTGGCGGGACTTGGACATGGTCTGCACCACCACGAGGTTGTCGTGCTCGTTCAAGAGCGTGACCGCGCTCTCTCCCCCGAAGTCGCAATAAGCCTCATCGACAATGACGAGCCTGTCTTTATCCTCCGAAAGCAGGGTTTTTATCTCCGAAAGCGGCAGATAAATGCCCGTTTGCGCATTCGGATTGGCGATGACCACCGTCTCTTTCAGCCCTTTGAACCCTGCCGTGTCCACACTGAGATCCGCCCTCATCGGGACAGTGCGGACGGGAAGAGAGAAAAACTGTGCAAACACGGGATAAAAGCCGTAGCCTATCTCCGGGAAGGCGACTCCCCTCTCCTTGCCGCAGAACGCGGCGAAGGCGAAAGCGAGCACTTCGTCGGAGCCGTTGCCCGCAAAGACATTCCTCTCCGTGACTCCGGGGAGACCCTTTAACGCCAGGAACTTGGTGTACCGTTCCGCTATTGCACGGCGGAGCACTCCCGCAGTCGGGTCGGAATAGAGGTTGAGCTTTTCCGTCTCCTCCCGCCCCAGCGCCGCGATGACCGTGGGGGACGGCGGGAAGGGAGACTCGTTGGTGTTGAGCTTGACATAGCTGCGGTCCTGCGGCTGCTCACCCGGTGTGTAGGGGGCGAGACAGCGGTATCTTTCGTCCAGAAATCTGCTCATTTTCTTCTTGCCTCCGCGGAGCGCGCGTGCGCGGTGAGCCCCTCGCTCTCGGCGAAGGTGACAATATCGTTTATTGCGTTTTGCATCCCCTCGCGCGTATAGCAGATGAAGGAGGACTTCTTCACGAAATCGTCCACCGAAAGCGGCGAAGAGAAACGCGCGCTCCCGCTTGTCGGCAGTGTGTGGTTGGGACCTGCGTAGTAGTCTCCCGCGGCCTCGGGGGTGTTGTACCCGAGGAAGACGGAGCCCGCCGCCGTGATCTTGTCAAGCACCGCGAACGGATCCTTGACGCAGAGCTCGAGGTGCTCCGGGGCGATGGCGTTGCTCACCCGCACCGCGTCCTCGATGTCCGCCGCCACGATGATCTTGCCGTTGTTCTCGACGGACGCCCGCGCGATCTCCTCCCTCGGCAGCGACACGAGCTGACGCTCCACCTCATCCGACACTTCACTTGCAAGCGCACGCGAGGTGGTGACGAGCACCGCGGTCGCGAGTTTGTCGTGTTCTGCCTGGGAAAGCAGATCGGCAGCCACGGTCGCCGCGTCCGCGCTCTCGTCCGCGATGACGAGGATCTCGCTCGGTCCCGCCACCATATCGATGCCGACGGTGCCGAACACCATCTTTTTGGCGAGGGCGACGTAGATGTTGCCGGGACCCGTGATCTTGTCCACTCTCGGCACGCTCTCCGTGCCGTAAGCAAGCGCCGCGACGGCGCCCGCGCCTCCCATCATGAAGATGCGGTCCACTCCCGCGATCTCCGCCGCCGCGATGATCTCGTCACGAGGCATACCGCCGCCCTTCGCGGGCGGAGTCGCCATGACTATCTCTTTCACTCCCGCGACTTTTGCGGGGATGGCGTTCATGAGGACGGTGCTGGGATAGCTCGCCGTACCCCCGGGGACATAGATGCCCACCCTCTCGATAGGGGTGAACTTCTGCCCGAGCACGGTGCCGTCCGCGCGGGTGTAGGAGAACCCTTCGCGGCGTTGCATCTCGTGGAACTCGCGGATGTTCGCAGCCGCCCTTCCGAGCATTTGCTTATAGATTTCGGGCACGCGCGCGCAAGCCTCGTCCCTCTGCTCCCTCGTGAGCTCGAATCTCTCGGGCGCGCCGCCGTCGAACTTTTCCGAAAAGCGCCTGAGCGCGGCGTCGCCGTCCGCCCGCACTTCCGACACGATGGCGCGCACCGCGTCCTCGTATTCGGCATAGTCCTCTATGCGCCTGCTGAGGAAATCCTCCTCTTTCATCTCCGAAAACTCGAATATCCTCATTTTCCCGTCACCTCTTTCATCCTTGCGACGATCTCCCTGATCTCGTTCTCCTTGAACTTGTACGCCGCCTTGTTCGCGATTAGGCGGGCGCTGACGGAGAAGATCTCTTCCGTCACTTTGAGCCTGTTCTCTTTGAGGGTGGTGCCCGTCTCGACGAGGTCGACGATGACGTCGGACATCCCGAGCAGGGGCGCGAGCTCGATGGAACCGTACAGCTTGATGACCTCGATCTCGCGGTTGGTCGCCATGAAATAGTCGCGCGCGACGCGGGGGAACTTGGTGGCGACGACGGTCGCCCTGCCCGTATCCTCCACATAATCCTCCTTTGCCGCGACGCACATGCGGCACTTGCCGATGCCGAGGTCGAGCAACTCATAAACGTCCGCACCGCTCTCGATGAGGACGTCCTTGCCCACCACGCCGACATCCGCCGCGCCGTATTCGACGTATATCGCGACGTCGGAGGGCTTGACGAGGAAATATCTCACTCCGCTCTCCGCGTTTTCGAACACCAGCTTGCGGCTGTCGTCCATGAGTTCGCTCACGGTATAGCCGCACTTTTGAAGTATGGAATAGGCTTTATTGCCGAGCCTGCCCTTTGGGAGCGCTATGCTGACCATCATTCCGCCTCCTTTTCACGGGGATAGAATGCCGCAAGCTCGCCGAGATTGAGCGCGAACCCCATCGCGCCGTGCTCTCTGCCTATCCTGGAAAGCAACCCGTCGTACCTGCCGCCCGAAAGTATAGCCTTGGGCACTCGGGAGACATAACCCTGGAAGACGACGCCGTTGTAATAGTCCACATCGTTGACCACGGAAAGGTCCAGCCTCACATTGGATGCATAGGGCGTGCCGCGGAAACTCTCGTAAAGTCCCGCAAGTTCCTTCACCGCCGCTTTCGTGCCCTCGCCCTCCGCGACGTCTTCGAGGAGCGCCAGCGCGGAGGAAAACTCCGTGTCCGCCTCCAAAATGCGCGCGATACGCTCAAAGTCCGCACCGCCGCCCGCCGCGGCTTTCAGATCGTGGGCGTTGCGGGCGCGCACACACTCCGTAACTCTCTTTCTGCTCTCCTCATCGCGCACTCCGCACTCGTCGAGCAAGGCGGAAAGATAGCCCATGTGCGACACCGCGAACAGGAAATCCCCGTCGATGATCGCCAAAGACTGCGCCGCAAGGGAACATATGTCCGTGATGTCGGAAGACGTCAGCGCGCCTATACATTCCAGCCCCATCTGGTTGATCTCCTTGAAATCCGTCCCGCCGCGTTCAGTGCGGTAGACGCTCTCGCGGTAATAGAGCCTGAGCGCGCCGTTTTCGGGCACGCGCGCATTCTTCACTATGCTGAGAGTGACGTCGGGTTTCAGCGCCATCAGCTTGCCGCCGAAGCCTTGGAAGGTGAGCACGGACTCGCTGCCGAGGAAGTTCTTGTTGTCAAGATAAAGGGAGTATTCCTCAAACTTCTTCATCTTGTAAAGAGCATAGCCGTGCTTCTCATAGAGGTCGCAGAGCTCCAGATAGGTCCTCTCGTCCTTGGGAAGAAGCCTTGTGTCAATCAGCATCGCCGGCCTCCTTTGCGCCCTCGGCGATGTTTTTCAGCACTCGGCTGTAACCGCCGCTCCCGTGCCTCAGACAGCGCGAAACGCGGGAAAGCGTGGCGGAAGAGATGTCCGTCTTCTCGATGATGCGGTTGTAGGTGTCGCCGCCGAGCAGAAGCTGGGCACACTCCACGCGCTGCTCCATCTTCTCGATCTCGGCATAGGTGCAAAGATCCTCGAAAAACGCCTTGAAGTCCTCCTCGGACTCTATCCTTGCAAGCACCTCGAACAGTTTCATAGTCATAGTTTCTCCATGCGGCGAGCCGCTCAAAGTTATGTGCCCATTATACACGGGCACTTTAACGATGTAAAGCGTTTCGCACGCATTTCTTTAACAATTTAATTCGGTAAAGCGCAGCATTCATAAAACCCTCTGTCGGTGCATATCATGACGCGAGGTGGAATGTGGCTTTCAAAAAACAGATCATTGTGATGAGCGGCGGCGGCAAGACGGGACTTGTCAAACTTTCGGGCAGCTTCGACGAGCTCGGAAAGGTGAAAGCGGAGTGTGCCTGCGAGATTGCCGCGGGCGGAGCGAAACTGTACATCATCGCGGACGAAGTGACGGAAATCGCAGTTGACGGTGCAAAACGGCAATTTGAAGTGCCTATATCGGCAAAAGGCGACATAAGCTGTCTTTTGGTCTCGGGCGGAAGCACGATGGCAGGGAGCACCGTCGGACGGGCGGATCGCAGGCAGCTCGAAAAGCGCGTCGAACTCTTCAAGCGGGAAAAGCAGAGGGCTGCAGCCGCGCGAAAAAGCACGGCGGTGCTCTCCTCGCCCGCGGGCGAGGAGAGGAGTGCCGCCGAGCCCGAGATGAGCTCTCCTCTTCCTGCGGACGGAAGAGATGCCGCGCCGCCGTCTCCTCCGCCGGTGTCGGAAGCCGCCCTGCGCGATCCTCTCCGCGAGCCCTCAGAAGCGCCATTTTCTCCCCTAGGCGCCCGCGCCGAGACCACGCGCGCGGGAGTGCGCTTTGACGGCACGAATTTCTACCAGGCAGTCAAACCACAGATAGACGAGCTCTTTGTGCGCTATCCTGCGGAAGAGCGCCTCAACGCTCTTGTCCCCAACTCCAAGTGGGTGCGCGTGGATGTCGACACCGACGACTACTATGTCCTCGGCGTGCTCTTCGACCTCTCCTCCCCCATCTTCATCTGCTACGGTGTGCCGGGCACCCGCACCGTGCCCCCGCCCCGCGAGATCGCCCCCGCCGCAGTCTGGCTCCCCCTCGACAATAACCGACCCGACAGCGACGGATTTTGGATGATCTATCAGTCCGCCGCCGACGGCAAATGCGTGACTTGAGCCAAGACGCCGCCAAGCGTTCATCTCGCTCAGAGTTTTCGTCGTGCTCGGGGACGCCCTATCAAGCTATTCGTCTCGGGGGTGAGTTAGAATTTCCCCCTCCTTCCCTTCGGGCTTTCCTCCCCCGTGTCCGAAAGGGCTTCACTCCTCCTAAAATGCGGGACTAATTTCCCGCCTCTTGAAAAAAGTTTGTATCTCGCACTAACATAATCGAGCGGCGAACAGTACTCACTGAAAACCCGGCACGGGCGGAGGAATTCGGCTCTCGCAACTTAAAGCCCGTGCCTATTTGAGTTTACGGCGTTGCTCGGCACTCACTTAGCGCGCCGCGACTTGCAAGAGCAGGCGCAAGCGCCCGCTGTGCAAGTTTGGGTGAGCGGCGCGTGAGACCGTCTCCGAAAAAGAGCCGTCGTACTCAAAGACGTTTCGAATAAGTGAGCGCCGTGCTCAGGGACGCCCGCTCATGCTTTATATAAAGTGCGCCGAGTGGTGCAGGCACAGCCGCAACACTCGGCGCAATAATATACAAAAGTAAGGGGTCGAGGGGCATAATGCCCCTCGCGGGGTCAAGGGGTGGAACCCCTTGGATTTATTTGTCGTGGTACTCGTCGAAGAGATCGTTGGGGGTGCACTCCAGGATGTCGCAGAGCGCTTTCAAATTGTCGAACTTGATCCCGGTGGTCTGATTGTTGACGATGCGGTTGAAATTTTGATAGCTCAACCCCATCTGCATATACAGCCAATACTTCGTCTTTCCCTTCTCTTTCAGAATCTCGATTATCCGCAAGCGCATCATATCACCCCTGCATACCTTATTTATACATAAGATATTATCGGCATCGCATTGACAGGTAGACTTAGACATTATATAATGTTTACATTAGATAGCGCATGGCGGGAGGATCCGTGATGAAACACAAAAAGCTGTTGTTGACCATTGCATTATGCGTGCTGATAGGGGCGCTTGCGTGCTGTTTGGCGGCGTGCGATCAGGGCGCCGACACTCTGCAAAACGGCGCGGATGTGCCCGGCGGAAACGACCCGGGAGGGAATATCCCCGGCGGTGACGATCCCGCTCCGCCGATGCGCACCTTCACCGTGACGTTCGAGACATTGGGCGGGACGCCCGTCGACGCCGTGGAACTGCCCGCCGGGACGGCTGTCGGGTCCTCCCCTTACACCGCGATGGGTGACTGCGTGTTCGAAGGATGGTATCTCTCCCCGGGATACGAAGACGGCACTGCTGTGGAATTCCCGTTTGAACCGACTTCGGACGTCACATTGTACGCAAGGTGGAACGAGCACTACACCGAGGGGCTGGACATTCGCCTTGCGGACAGCGGGACGGAGTATATAGTGGTCCATTACACGGGGACGGAAGACGATGTCGTCGTGCCCGCCTCTTACTTCGGGCTGCCTGTGACGGGGATAGGCGACTATGCGTTTGCCAAGGACATTTTTGAGGAGACTTATATCCGCACCATCGCACTGCCCGAGACATTGGTCGCGATCGGCGCAAATGCCTTCGACGGATGCAAAAATCTTTCCGCAATCAGCATCCCTGCGGCTGTGCGTACGATAGGAGATGAGGCTTTCGGCGGATGCGCAGCATTGAATTCGGTCGAATTTGCGGGCGAAGAGATCGCCACGATCGGAAATCGAGCTTTTGAAAACTGCACCACCCTCGCTCAGATCGTCATCCCGGACAGCGTCTATTCGCTCGGAGCCTACGCATTTTACTACTGCATCTCCCTCGCCGACGTGACCCTCGGCGAACAGGTCTCCGTCATCCAAAAGGAAACCTTCCGCGGCTGCCGGAATCTCGAGAGCGTGACCGTGAAAGGCACCGTGACCGCGATATACAACAGCGCTTTTCAAGACTGCTCCTCTCTTTCCGCTTTTGAAATGAAGGAAGGACTGCTGCAAATTTGGCCGTCTGCATTTGAAAACTGCACCTCGTTGACCCAAGTGGAACTGCCCGCCTCTCTTTCGGAAATAGGCGAAAAAGCATTCGTCGGTTGCAGCGCCCTGAGCTATGTCTCTTTCGCCGACCCGAATGGTTGGATGCGCGACGTCATCTATGAAGGCAAACCTATCACACTCGGCACTCCCGAAGAAAACGCCGTGCTGCTGACAGACACCTACCGCAACTACTATTGGCATAAGTAATGCCCTTGTGGGGGCTCCCCCCCCACACCCCCTTGTGGGGGTATTATACCTCCACACCCCTTTGCGAGGGTGTTACACCCTCGCGCTCCCATACTTTATTATAAAAATGCGCCGAAGGTCACGGCTTTGCCTGCGACCTTCGGCGCAATATTATATAAAAGTAAGGGGTGCGGGGATGACATCCCCGCCGGGGTCAAGGGGTGGAACCCCTTGGGAACTCCCGCGCTATCAGCGCGCCATTGCACCGGCAAGGCGGATGAAGTCGTCGAGGGAGAGGCGTTCGCCGCGGACGTCGGCGGGGAAACCGCAGGCGGTGACGAGGTCGGTTGCCTGTTGTTTGGGGATGCCGAAGGAAGCGGCGAGGTTGTTGACGAGGGTCTTGCGGCGCATGGCGAAGGCGGCGCGCACGAGCTTGCGCACGAGTTTTTCGTCCGTGCCGTCCAACCTGCTGGGGACGCGGTCGACGCGCACGACGGCGCTGTCGACATTGGGCGCGGGGCGGAACATATGCCTGTCGACGATGCGGGTGACGGCGGCGTCGCCGAACATTCTGACGGCGAGGGTGACGGCGGCGTAATCCGCGCTGCCGACCTCGGCGGTGAGCCTGTCGGCGACCTCCTTCTGCACCATGACGGTGAGGGAACCGACGGGAAGCGAGCTCTCCGCAAAGCGCATGATGAGTGGCGTGGTGATGTAATAGGGAAGGTTGGCGACCACCTTGAACCCGCCGCCGATCATCTCCCGGAGCTCGTCGTCCTTCATCTTCATGACGTCGCGGAAGACGACTTCGACATTCTCGGCGCCTTTCAGGGAGATGTCGAGTACGGGGCGCAATCTCTCGTCCACCTCGAAGGAAAAGACCTTTTTCGCGCGGGCGGCGAGACGTGCGGTGAGGGTGCCTGCACCGGTGCCGATCTCCACCACAGTATCCTCGGCGGTGACGCCCGCATCCGAGACGATGGCGTCGAGAAGATTGCCGTCGAAAATGAAATTCTGCCCGAGAGCCTTGTTGAAACGGAACCCGGACGCGCGCAGGATGTCGGACAATTCGGAGTTTGCCATTTTTTCCCTCCCCTTCCGGTGCATAGCGCGGAGCGCGTTGCACACATTAAGAGCGTACCGAAGACAAAACGTCGAAGTACAAAAGATGAGCGGATCTCATTCCGCCGCGACAAAGCAGAGGGACCTCAAAGAAACTTTCTTTCGATGCTTTCTCTGCTTCGGTCGACACAACGGGGAGCGGCAGACGCCGCTCCTTTTCGCGTTCAGTCCTCGGAGCCCTCTTTGATCTCCGGGCGGACGCGGAACTCGGCGCCCACGCTCTCGGCGACCTTGCGGCAGGCTTCCACCTCTTTCTCGCCGATGACGTCGACTACGCTGACCACGGTCTCGATGCCCGCATTCACGCAGTCCTCCACAAAGTCCAGCATGGCGCGGTAGCCCTCCTCGCCGTATACGCAGTGACACACCGCCTGATATTTCTCCGCCGTGCTCGCGTTGAGGGAGACGGAAACGCAGTCGATGACGGGCGCCATGCGCTGCGCGGCGTCCGTGATGCCGTTGATGAGGTTCGCCTGCCCGTTGGTGTTGACGCGGGTCTTCACGCCGCGCTCCTTGAGCCATCCCGCCACCTCGATGAGCACGTCGAAAGCGCAGGTGGGCTCGCCGAAACCGCAGAACACCGCGCTGCCGTAAGCGGAAAGATCGTACTTCCCGAGCTCCTCTTCCACCTCTTTCGCGGAAGGGTCGTGCTCCAGCCAAAGCCCGCTGCCGCCCATCCCGTCCTTGAAGTTGCGGACGCAGAAATCGCAGGAATTGGAGCAGGCATTGGTCAGATTGATGTAGATGCCGCCGTTGAGTTCGTAAACACAGTTTTGCATGATTAAGACCGAAAAGCGCGTTTATGCGCTCATTTTATCCTCTTGAACAATCGTTTTGCGTTAGTTGATGTGATGTCCTCCACTTCCTCGCGGGGGAGGGAGAGCACCTCAGAGACCTTGTCCGCAACGAGCGCGACGTAGCGCGGATAGTTGGTCCTGCCGCGGTACGGCACGGGGGTCATGTACGGGCAGTCCGTCTCGAGAAGCAGACGGTCGCGCGGGACCATGGAAAGCGCCTCGATGTTCCTCCTCGCGTTTTTGAAGGTGATCGCTCCGCCGAAGGAGAAATAGGCGTCGAAGCGGGAGAACTCCCTCACCATCTCCGCCGAGCCCGAGTAGCAATGCAGCAACACGCCGTGGGTGAGAAGTCCGCGGCACTCCGTGAGGATGTCGAGGCAGTCGCCGTAGGCGTCCCTCACATGCAGGCAGGCGGGCAAGCCGCACTCATCCGCCAGCGCGAGTTGCGCGCGGAAGACCTCCTTCTGCACTTCGCGGGGGCTGAGGTCGTAGAAATAGTCCAGCCCTATCTCCCCCACCGCGACCACTTTGGGATGCGCCGCAAGCGCGCGGAATTCGCGGAGGGTGTCCCCGTCCCACTTGTCCGCGTCGTGAGGGTGCACGCCGAGGGTGCACCACACTCTCTCGTGCGCCTCCGCGAGGGCGAGGCCTTCTAGAGACGAGGCTCTGTCATAGCCCACCGTGACGACATCCGAGAGCCCGTCGGCGGGCATGGACGCGATGATGTCCTCCGCCTCGGGCACGAGCCGCTCGTCGGTGAGATGGCAATGGGTGTCGACGAGCATCAGCAGACCTCGCTGCCTGCGGGCACGCGCTTTTCGGGCGCGACAAGCACGACGTCACCGTCGGCGGACACCGCGCAAAGCAGCATCCCTTGACTCTCTATGCCGCGGAGCTTGGCGGGCTTGAGATTGGCGACCACCACCACCTGTTTGCCCACCATCTCCTCGGGAGTGTAATACTTCGCGATGCCGCTCACGATGGTGCGCTGCTCGCTGCCGAGATCGACGGTGAATTTGAGCAGTTTATCCGCCTTCTCCACCTTCTCGGCGGTGAGGATGTGCCCCACCCTCAGCGACACGGACTTGAACCATGCGATGTCGATCATAGTCGCGGTGCCCTCGGGCGCTTCCGCCTTTGCGGGCTCCGCAGTCTGCGGCGCCTTTGCCGCCTCTGCCTTTGCGGCTTCCGCCGCCGCTTTTCTTTCCTCGTACATTTTCTCTGCCTTTTCCACCACTTCTGCGGTGTCGAACCTTTGGAAGAGGATCTCCGGCTTTTCTGCGACCTTGGTGCCGTCGGGGAGCAAGCCGAACTCTCCGAGTTTGTCGAACGCTCTGAGCTCCGTCCCGCACTCGCGGACGGCTTTTGCCGCCGCCTCGGGCATGGCGCACGCGAGCATGCTCGAACCCATCACGATGGTCTCCGTGAGGTTGTAAAGGACGGTGGCGAGACGCGCGCGTTTCGCCTCGTCGCGGGCGAGCACCCAGGGCGCGGTCTCGTCGATATACTTGTTCGCCCTGCGGAACACGGACATGATCTCGCCGACGGCGTCCGCGACGCGGAACTCGTCCACGAGCTTTGCCACCTTCTTATATGCGCCCATCGCGACGGCTTTCAGCTCCTCATCCACGGGCTCCGCCGCATGGAGGTCGGAGACGACGCCGCCGAAATATTTGTTGGACATCGCCACGGTGCGGTTGACGAGGTTGCCGTAGACGTTGGCGAGCTCGCTGTTGACGGTGTCGGACACCAGCTCCCAGCTGATGAGCCCGTCGTTTTCGTATGGCATGGCGGAGAGGAGATAATATCTCAGCGCGTCCACCCCGAATACGTCGGCGAGGTCGTCGGCGTAGAGGACGTTGCCTTTGGACTTGGACATCTTGCCGCCGTCCTGCAACAGCCAGGGATGCCCGTAGACGTGCTTGGGCAGGGGCTCGCCGAGCGCCATCAGGAAGATGGGCCAGTAGATGGTGTGGAAGCGCACGATGTCCTTGCCGATGACGTGGACGTCCGCGGGCCAATATCTCTCATAGTCCTCGCCGCTCTTGCCCTTGCTGTGATAGCCGAGCCCGGTGATGTAGTTGGTGAGAGCGTCCAGCCAGACATAGACGACGTGTTTGGGGTCCGTCTTGACGGGGATGCCCCAGCTGAAAGTGGAGCGGGACACGCAAAGATCCTGCAAGCCGGGCTTCAGGAAATTGTTGACCATCTCGTTGCGGCGGGAGACGGGCAGGATAAAATCGGGATGCTCCTCGTAATACTTCATCAGCCTGTCCGCATATTTGCTCATGCGGAAGAAATAAGCCTCCTCTTCCGCCTCGGTGACCTCTCTGCCGCAGTCGGGGCACTTGCCGTCCACGAGCTGGCTCTCCGTCCAGAAGGACTCGCAGGGCGTGCAGTAGAGCCCTTTATAGGAACCTTTGTAGATGTCCCCCTGCGCGAGCAGACGGTCGAAGATCTTCTGCACTTCCTTCTCGTGATAGTCGTCCGTGGTGCGGATGAACTTGTCGTAAGAGGAATTCATGAGATCCCATATCCTTTTGATCTCCGCCGCCACATCGTCCACGAACTTCTTGGGAGTGACGCCCGCCGCCGCGGCTTTGAGCTCCACCTTCTCGCCGTGCTCGTCCGTGCCCGTCTGCAGACGAACGTCATAGCCCTGCGCGCGTCTGAACCGCGCGAGAAAATCCGCAAGCACGATCTCGTAAGTGTTGCCGATGTGGGGCTTGCCCGATGCGTATGCGATCGCCGTAGTGATGTAATATTTTTCTACCATATCTCCTCCGTGAGGACGCTTTTCGTTGTCGGTTTGTAATTATACAACTTAAACTCGCATTTGTAAACGGAATAACGCGCACCCGTGATATGCCTGCCCGCGTTATGCGTATCCACGGCACGCGTACACACGACGCACTCACGCCCGCATATGCCGCGGCGGACGGGAATAGAATGGGGTATGAACATCGCGTTCACCGCGCTCACCCTCATCTCACTCGTCCTCATGACCTTCGCCGCGCCCTCGGACGCGCTCCCCGCCATGACGGGCGGAGTGACGGACGCCGCTGTGCTCCTCCTGAAACTCACCGCGATCTACGCGGTATGGATCTCCGTGCTCAAAATGGCGGAACGCGCAGGGTTACAACGCGCCCTCTCCCGCCTGCTCCGCCCCGTCACCCGCCGCCTCTTCAAGGGAGAGAGCGAGAGAAGCTACGACCTCATCTCCGTCAACCTCGCGTCAAACATGCTCGGCATGGGCGGTGCGGGCACCCCAGCCGCGATAGACGCGATGGCGTCCATGTGCAGAGAGGAAGGCAAAGCCACCGACAATATGCTCATGCTGCTCGTCATCAACGCGACGTCCATCCAGATCATCCCCACCACCGTCATCTCGCTGAGAGCGGCGGCGGGCAGCGCGGACGCCGCGTCTATCATCCTCCCCTCCCTCATCGCGACGACCTGCGCCACGGCGACGGGGATGCTGCTCTCCCGCATGGCGGCAAAGCTGAGGGCGAAACTCGCCGCACGGAAAAACCGATGACGGTCTATCTCCTCCCCGTCATCCTCATCGCCGCCTTCGTCTGCGCCCTCATAAAGCGGGTGAACGTCTACGACTGCTTCCTGGACGGCGCAAAGGAGAGCCTCTCTCTTGCGGTGAGCATATTCCCTTATCTCGCCGTCGTCTTTGTGTGCATAGGACTCTTCCGCGCGAGCGGGCTCTCCGGCATAGTCTCGGGATGGCTCTCCCGCCCCATGAGCGCGATCGGGATCCCGCCCGAGATCTCGGAGCTGGTGCTCCTGGTCCCCCTCTCCGGCAACGGCGCCATCGCCGCTCTCGAGGACATCATAGCGCGGTACGGCGCGGACTCCTACATCGCGAGGTGCGCCGCGACGATAACGGGCGCGTCGGAGACGATTTTTTACGTTTCGGCGGTTTATTTCTCAAAATGCAAGGTTAAACGCCTTTATTACGCAATTCCCGTCTCGCTCTTCTCTTCCTTCCTCGGCATGGTGATCGCCTGCGCGCTCTGCCGCGTGATGTGATCACCCTCCCCCGCCGAGCAAAAGGAAAGGCGCTCCGTCGGGAGCGCCTTTTGCGTTGTTGTGTTGTGGGGTCACTCCTTTTCGGGAGCGTCCTCCACGACCTCAGCCTCAACGAACTCGGCGTCTGCGGGGGCAGAGATCATTTCCGCCTCGGCGGTGGCTGCCGCTTTCACCTCGACGGACGAATCACTCTCCTGCACGGGAGCGGCGGGAGCGGAGCCCGCGCGGAATGCCGCGATCTTGTCGACGAGCCTCAGCACGACATCGAGACCGAGACCCACCGTCTCCTTCTCGAAGCGCTCGGGCTGATCGTAGAAGGTGTGGTAATAGTAGGTGAGGATGGGGTTCTGCGCAGCAAATGTGATGCTCTTCACGCCCGCCTTGGTGAAGGGGGTGGAATCGCAGCCGCCCACGGGGTTGGCGATGTTGCCGGGGTTCTCGATGCCGGCGTCTCTCATCGCCTCATCGAGCATCCTCTCGAGGTCGGCGTCAAAGCGGGTGAACTGCCAGGTGTCGCCGTGGACGACCTGGAAGTGGTCCTTGTCCGCGATGGAGTCGATGTTGATGTTCCAGCAATTCTTCAGGATGTCCTCGCCCTTGTGACGGCGGGTGAACGCGATGGAGCCTCTGAGACCCGCCTCTTCGGAGCCGCAGTTGAAGTCGATGATGCGGCAGCCC
>CASDRL010000009.1 GCA_949283145.1 uncultured Clostridia bacterium
TAGGTGAGTGCGAGACTCTAACTTCTTTCAAGAGGTGGAAAGTAAGTGCCGCATTTTAGGAGGACTGCACTCTAATCGGTCACGGGGGAGGAAAGCCCGAAGGGAAGGAGGGGGAAATCTAACTCCCCGTGAGACGAGAAGTATATTCAAAGCGTCCCCTCACACTCCGTCACCCCATTCCCCCGTTCTTGATGCCGGACCGGAATAATACGGACCCGGTTCGGCAGGCGCCGAACTGCTCGCACCTCAGAGCAAGAGATTTTCGGATGATTTTGCTCTGGCGGAACGCAGGCAATAGTATACATATTGGCAAGTTTCGGCTGTGCAAAAGCGCCGAAAAGAATTGTTCTGAGGCAGATCCGTATTATTCCGGTCCGGCATCTTTAACAATTAAACTATTTTCGGATTTGGTATTGACACTCAAATGTTCGTAAAGTATTATATAACTTAGAACAAGTCTATCATAAAGCGGTTCCGGAGGGGGAGAGCGAGCTTTTTTCCTTCGCGCTGCGGTAAAGGAGGAATTATGGACAATGTCACAAGAGCAAAGATAAACCTGTTCGCGGTGCTCCGCAACATCGAGGATCTTTGCACTATGGATCCCGTTTCGGCGGATCTCATCAAGGGCGTCGATCTCGGCGTGGAATTCAATGTGCCGGAAGTCGGCTCCGCGGTGCTGACCTTCCAGGGCGGCAAGTGCAAGTTCACGAGAGGGAAGGGCAAGTCTGCTCTCAAACTTTATTTCACCTCTCCCGAGCACTTCAACAACCTCATCGCACCGCCCATCGATCCCAAGACGGGCAAACCCAAGATGGTCATCCCCATCTTCTACAACGTGTTCAAGGTGGGTTTCCTGCTCAACACGTTCACCAAACTTGCGGACAGACTGAGCCATTATCTCCAGCCCGCTCCCGAAGAGAAGGAAGAGCTGCTCAAAGACCCCGCCTATTTCGAGGCGAACACCATCCTCACCGCCTACACCGCGTTCTATGCCATGAGTGAGATCGCCAACAGCGACTTCACGGGCAAGGCGATCGCAAGGCGCATGCCCGACGGCGTCATCGCTTGTGCGGTCGGCGGCACCGATCTTGCGGTGAACATCACGGTCAAGAACCATCACTTCGTCACCAACAAGGGGCAGGTCAAGGATCCCCGCGCCACGATGATCTTCGGCGATCTGCAGTTCGCGCACGATCTTCTGAACGGCAAGTCCTCCAGCTTCACCGGCATGGGCACGGGTCAGTTCCAGATCAGCGGCTACGTCGAGATGCTCGAGCAGATGGCAAAGCTGCTCACCCAGGTCAACTACTACCTCGGCTGACCTAATAAGGAGGAATTAAGTTATGAAACTGCAATACGAACCCAAACAGATATACGACGTTTCCAAGGGTCAGGCGCTCTTCAAGAAGGCGCTCAGCCTCGTCCCCGCAGGCATCTACGGTCACCTCGGTCCCTCCGAGGGCTGCATGATCCCCGTCAGTGCTTATCCGCTCTTCATGTCCCGCGCGCAGGGCACCTACATCTGGGACCTCAACGGCAACCGCTACATCGACTATATGTGCGCCTACGGTCCCAACTTCCTCGGCTACAACGATCCCGACGTTGACGCGGCGGCGATCGAGCAGCTCAAGAAGGGCAACTGCACCACCCTCATCGCGGAGTCCATGGTCGAGATGGCGGAAGAGATGGTCAACACCATCAACATGGCGGACTGGGCATTCTTCGGCAAGAACGGCGGTGATATGACGGCGTTCGCGGTCATGATCGCGCGTGCCTACACCAACCGCAAGAAGATCGTCCTCGTCAGCGGCTACTATCACGGCGTCGCCCCCTGGATGCAGAAGCTCGGCTACTCCGGCGTCACCGAGGAAGACCTCGCAAACAACCTCTACATCGACTGGAACGCTCCCGATCAGTTCGAGAAACTCATCAAGAAGTATCCCGGTCAGATCGCGGGTCTCATCGCCACGCCTTACTATCATCCCACTTTCGTCGACAACCAGCTTCCCCCCGAGGGTTACTGGCAGAAGATGCGCAAGCTCTGCGACGACAACGGCATCGTCCTCATCTTCGACGACGTCCGCGCCGGCTTCCGCATCGACGAGAAGGGCAGTGACTATCACTACGGCATCGAGGCGGACCTCTCCTGCTTCTGCAAAGCCATCGCAAACGGCTACAACATGTCCGCCATCTGCGGCAAAGAGAAGCTCAAGAACGCCACCGCCGACATCGCTTACACCGGCAGCTACTGGCTCTCCGCAGTCCCGCTCGCGGCAGGCGTCGCCACCCTCAGAAAGGCGAAAGCCATCCACGCCGTCGAGGAGAACGCCAAGAAGGGCATCAAGCTCACCGAAGGGCTCAAAGAAGTCGCTCGCGACAACGGTTTCGACCTCCGCGTGACCGGCGAACCCGCCATGTTCTATCTGCGTCTCGGCAACGACTTCCCCTCCACCATCCTGCATCAGGAGTGGGTCACCGAGTGCGTCAAGCGCGGCGTGTTCTTCACCTCGCACCACAACCACTTCATCAACTACGCCCTCTCCGACGAGGATATGCAATACACCTGGGAAGTTGCGGATGAGGCGTATAAGGTCGTGCGCGCGAAGCACCCGGATGCCAATTATATCAAGTAACCGTTCCTTTTAACGGAACCGACGCCGTCATTCGGCGACCTGCTTTGTCAAAGTCCTCTCGCCCTGCGAGTTACGTACGAAAAGTACGCGCCTCTTGTGTGAGAGGGCTTTTTCGCGCATCTCATCCGAATGACGGCGTCGGACTCCGAAGAGGGAGTATCCAAATATCGCCCTCGGTCTTCGAACAGGTTAGAAAAAGCGTCCCCGAGCACGTTGTTTCTCTTTCGAAGACGGTCTAACGAAAACTCCGAGCGAGCGTTGCTTGACACGACGCTCACTTATTCGGAGTGGAGCCGCTCACCAAGCGCTCACAGGCGGTGCAACCGCCTCTTGAGCGCCGCGGCGACCGGGTGAGTGCCGAGGGCTGGACGGTAGTGCGTCGGCAATGCGCCATCTGATCGCTTAGCGGGCGCATTGCAAGCGGCATAACATGGCGGCGCCGTGAAGGCGCCGTCCTCGGACGCCCTCATGCCCGAGCGCCGAAGGTGCCCCCTAAAACCGTGGGGCCCCTTCGGGGGGAATGGTTTTTGGGGGAACCCGTAGGAGGGGGCTTGATCTTACTCCTATGTCAGGGGACGGTAGCCCGTTTCAAACACGGGGGAGGAAAGCCCGAAGGGAAGGAGGGGGAATTCTAACTCACCCTCGAGACGAGAAGCCTATTCGGAGCGTGCTTGAACACGACGAACACTCCGAGAGAGTGTTATTCGGTGCCCGCCGCAAAGCGGCGCACGGCGACGAACATGCGCGGATTGCGATGAGGCTGAGCGGCGCGTGAGACCGTCCCCGAAAGAGAAACATCGTGCTCAAAGACACTCTATCAAGCTGTCCGTTAATACGCTCGAAACAGGAACGCATTGGGACACAAGGGGACGGGGTTGAGCTTCTTGCAAGCGAAAATGTTCAAACGCGAACAAAAGTGTTTGCGTTTGAACATTTCTGCCCCGTCCCCGTTGTCCCGGAGTTTTATATCTTTCCGAATAGGATAACATCGGGTCAGGATACTCTCGCTCGGAGGTTTTGTTAGACCAGCTGCAAAATAGAACCGTCGTACTTAAAAACGCCCGTGCAAACTGTTCGTCGTGCTCGGGGGTGTTTGCCCCATGCTTTATAAAAATGCGCCGAGAGGTGCGGGCGAAGCCGCAACGCTCGGCGCGATATCATATAAAAGCACGGGGTCGAGGGGCATAATGCCCCTCGCGGGGTGCAGGGGCAGCGCCCATGCAGGGGTCAAGGGGTGGAGCTCCCTTGCAGCGCCAGCGCAAGATCTGCGGGGGAGGCGACGGTGAAGGCGCAGGAGGTGTAGTAGTCGGCGAGGGCTTCCGAGAGGGCGGCGTCTCCCATCGAGACGCGTAGGGCGTGGAAGAAAAGCATCCCTTTGCAGTAGGCGACGGCGGTGTATTCGCCCGCGGTGAGGAAGGAGGAGAGGGGGCGATCGAGGGTGTCGTCAAAGCCGATCTCCGCGGGGAGAGAGGTGTAGCGCGCGAGGTATGCGCGGGCGTCGGAGACCGCGGCGTCATAGGCGGCGGCGTCTCCCGTGAGCAGGAAATACCAGGCGGCGGAGAATTCCGTGAGACCTTCGTCCTGCCAGGGGTGAAGGATCTGATCCGACCCGACTACGCCGAACCACCATTGATGCGCCGTTTCGTGCACGACGGTGAAGCGGAACGTCTCGCGGTCGCGCACGTCGGCACCGACGGCGGCAAGCGCGCCGTACTCCATCCCCGCCGCGCCGATGTGGGTCTGCACGAGGGTGAACGAGGGGTAGGGGTATGCGCCGAAGAGCTCCGAGAATGTTTCGATCGCGCTGACGGCGAGCCGCACCGTTCCGGACGGATCGGGGTCGTCGAAATAGCGGTAATCAACCGCGACCCTGCCGTCGCCCGCGTCCGCAAAGGCGCTCACTTTTTTGAAGTCGGGGGAGAGGAAGAGGGCAAAGTCGCGCACGTTTTCCGCGGATATCTTCGTCACGCGCCTTTCGCCGAGCAGCGTCGAGGAGAGGATCCCGCCGCTTGCGGCGGCAGTAAATCGCTCCGGGGCGGTGACGGTGACGTAAAAGGAAGATATGTCGGAAAGGAAGGGATCGCCGAACGGAGAGTATGCGTCCGTGCGCCACGCGCCGTCCTGTCTGAAACAGAGTGAAGGATAAAACGCCGTGAGGTTGACTGCCGATTCGCTCACGCCGAAACGGGCGTTGCATTCCGGCAGGGTGATCTCGGATTCTATGCGCAGCCGCACCGTCTCGCCCGCCGAGGCGACGCAGTTGACGATCAGGATGCCGCCGTCCTCGGAAATGTCAAAATCCGCCGTTTTTCCGTCTTTTTCGACACTTAAAACGGCGATGCCGCCAAAACTCTCTCCGTTGTAGAACACGGCGTCCCGCTCTTCTTCGGCGCACGGCGGGGTGGCGGAGCCTTCTGAAAAGGCGTTGGGATAGAGGTGAAGGCGAATGTCGGCGAGGGCTTCCGAGGGGGTGAAAACGAGCTCTTCGGAGAGGGCGACGGTGCGCTCTCCGTCGTAGTTCAGGTCAAGGTCATAGACGGGGACGGGAAGGTCGGGAGAGGGGAGAGACGATGCGTCCGAGCAGGCGGCGAGCATCGCTCCCGCCGCGGCGATCAGCAGGAGGCAGACCGCGGCAAGGAAACAGCGGCGGAGAGAGGAGCGTTCTGCCGTCATTTGGAAGACAGGGTGAGATCCATCAGTTTACCCTGTCTGCGCGCGAGCTCGACGAGTTCCGCCGTGATGTGTTCCCCGCGTTTTGCGAGGGTCTCGCCGGAGTAGGCGACAAGATCGTCCGAAAGCGTGCGGCCGAGCAGAAAGTTGTAGTCCGCGATGACTCTGTACGGGGTGAATTCTTCCTCTCCGCGCACCGCGACGGACGGCGCCGCAAGAGGCACGGAGACCTCGGGTTCGGCTTCCGCGGGCCGGATGTCGGCGGAAGGGGCAAGCGCGCGGACGGGATAATCCGTCTTCGCTTTCGGAAAAGAGGGGCGCTTGTTCCGTTTGCGCTTCTGAGCGCCCTCTTTCAGCACGAGGATGTCGCCGAATGCGCGGAAGGCGGAGGGGACAAATTCCGCTTCATCCGTCACGATCGCGTTCACTTTGCCGCCGCCCGAAAAGATGACGTCGCGCACCTCGCCGCGCCGGCTGCCGCCGGAGGTATACACCCTTTTCCCGATGAGAGAGGGAACGAGAGGGGAAAGATCGACGTCCCCGAGTGCGGTGAACGGAAGGGCGTCTTCGGTGACGACGGCATCGCGGACGGCGTACGCATCCGACGGCGAGAGCAGAAGTTCCCCGTCTTCGCCGCCGAGTACAAAATATACAATTTTTCGGCAATTTCCGTCAAAATATACATCGCTCACCGCGCCCGCGAAGGAGCCGTCCGAGCGGGAGAATACATCTGCGCCGAGGAGCATGGAAAGCTTTGGCATAGTTCACCTCCGCAACAGATTATTCGCGGTTTGCCACGCTTATTCCGAAAACGTACCGAAAGTGCGCGTTTTCGACGCCAAAAGCATATATTATGCGCCCCTATCCGTATCACGGCGCAAGCTTTTATGACGCGCAAACGGGAGTTATTCACCGATTTGTCCACAATTTCACGCCCAATTGTGAATAACTCTGTGGACAAAGGCGTATTTTTATACCTCCGCGAATAAATTCAAAATTGAAACGATATGCATAAAATATGGTGCGGAAAGGACATGCGTTAAAGGTCGTTGCGGCGTTACTGGCGGCGGCAGCATTCGCCGCGGCGGCGGTCGCGCTGCCCGTTGCCGTCTCGGCGCAGGCGGACGGCGGTGCGGTCATCGTGGTGGACGCGGGGCACGGCGGTGCGGACGGCGGGGTGACGGGCGTGAACACCGGCGTGAAGGAGAGCGATCTCAACCTGGAGATGAGCAGGCTCATCGGCGGCTGCCTGGAAAGCGCGGGCTTCGAGGTGGTCTATACGCGCACCGGAAAAGACGGGCTATATTTTGAAAGCGACCGCGACAAAAAGAGCGCGGATATGCACCGCCGCGCGGAGATCATCCGCCAAAACGCACCTTCTGCGGTGCTGAGCATACATATGAACACCTTTTTCGACCGCGGCAGACGGGGAGCGCAGGTATTTTTCGACGGCGGATCGACGGAGGGGCAGGCGCTTGCCGAGAGGATACAGAGCCGCCTGAACGAGCAGTTCAATCTGCCGGACGCGGGGAGGGAGTTCGCGGCGCTTGCCGCGGACAAATTCATTCTGAAGCAGACAGAGGCGCCTTCCGTCATCGTGGAATGCGGCTTTTTGTCCAACCCCGTTGACGAGGCGAATCTGCTCGATCCCGATTATGCCGCGCGATTTGCCGCGGCGGTGAGTTCTGCTGTTGCGGAGATGCTGAGGGCGGGCGGCTGAAGCCTGCGGCGGCATCGGGAGCAGATGGTGCTGGGACATCTGCGTCCGGAAGGGAGCGGGGCGTTCTTTCATCACGGGTTCCGTTTTGCGGTTTTTGTTGATTTTAATGTAGGTATAATGTATAATTTTGTAAACTACTAAGAGGAAATGGGAGCGCGTGCGCGTTTTCTATGGGAACACACGACGGGCACAGAACGAGGATGAGGGAGAAGATCGAGTCGGCAGGGACTCTTTCTCTTCACGATCACGAAATGCTGGAGTATATCCTGTTTTCTTTCGTACCCAGGCGCAACACGAACGAGATCGCGCATGCGCTGATGAACAAGTTCGGTTCGTTTGCCGATGTGCTCAATGCGGACGCCGCCGAGCTGAAAGAAGTGCCCGGCATGACCGCGAATGCGGCTCTCTTCCTGTCCGTGCTGCCGGAGATATTCCGTCGCTATGCGGTGAGCGTGGCGAAGAAGCGCCCCGTGCTTTCGGGGAAACGCGCCGTCCGCGACTATCTTGCGGGAGAGATGTTCGGCATGCCCGTAGAGGCGGTATGCGCCGTGGCGCTGGACGCGCAGGACGGGCTCATCAAGTTCGAAAAACTTGCGACGGGGACGGGCAACAGCGTGGGCGTATCGCCGCGGGATGTGGTGCGGTTCGCACTGCAAAACGAGGCGGTATCCGTAGTGCTTGCGCACAATCATCCCAGCGGGAACGCGCGCCCGTCGCAGAATGACTACGATATGACGTGCGAGATCGCTTCCGTACTTGCCGGCATCTCCGTGCGGCTTGCGGACCATATCATCTACACAGACACCGATAGCTACTCTTTTGAAGAGAACGGCTTGCTCGGCGGCACGCCGAAACAGGAGTTTTGATGGAAAAAACGGTAAGAACGAGGTTTGCCCCTTCCCCGACGGGATTTATGCACATAGGCAACCTGCGCACAGGGCTTTATGCCTATCTTTACGCCCGTCACAACGGCGGGAAATTCATCCTGCGCATCGAGGACACCGACCGCGAGCGCATGGTCGAGGGCGCGGAACAGATGGTCTACCGCACACTTGCGGCGGCGGGCATCGACTATGACGAAGGTCCCGACCGTGACGGCGGCGTCGGACCGTATGTGCAGAGCGAGAGGGCGGGCATCTACCGCGAGTATGCCGAAAAGCTGGTGGAGCTCGGCGGCGCTTATTATTGTTTCTGCACCAAAGAAAGACTTGAGAGCCTGTACGGCGAGAACGGCACCCACACCTACGACCGCCATTGCCGCGATCTTTCCCCCGACGAGGTGAAGGCGCGCATTGCCGCGGGCGAGCCCTACGTCATCAGGCAGAAAGTGCCGGACGGAGTGGTCTCATCCTACCGCGACATGGTCTTCGGCGAGATCTCCGTCTCGGCAGAGGACATCGAGGACGGCGTGCTGCTCAAATCCGACGGCATGCCCACCTACAACTTTGCCAACGTCGTGGACGACCACCTCATGGGCATCACCCACGTCATCCGCGGCACGGAGTATCTGAGCTCCACCCCCAAATATAACCTCATCTACGACGCGTTCGGTTGGGAGCGCCCGCAATATATGCACCTGCCCCCCATCATGAAGGACGCGACGCGCAAGCTCTCCAAGCGCTACGGCGACGCCAATTTCGAGGATTTCATCGCGAAAGGCTATCTCCCCGCCGCGGTCGTAAATTATGTCGCGCTTCTCGGGTGGTGCCCCAAGAACAACGCGGAGAAGATGACCATGGAGGAGATGATCGAGCTCTTCGACGTGGACGGCATCTCGGTGTCGGGCTCCATCTTCGACGAGGCCAAGATGCGCTGGCTGAACGGCGAATATCTGAAAGCGATGACGGAGGAAGAGTTCTTCGCCGCGGCGGAGCCGTGGATAGAAAAGAGCAAAGCGGCGCGCTTTGACAGAAGAGAGATCGCAAGGCTCATGCAGACGAGAGTGGACGTGCTCGGGGAGATCCCGGAGAAGGTAGATTTTTTGGACGAGTTCGGCGCCTACGACCTCGGGATGTATGAGCACAAAAAGATGAAAATGGACGTTGAAGTGGCGAAACGTGCCGTTGAAGTGTCGATAAGCGCGGTAGAGCTCCTCCAAACGTGGACGGAAGAGAGCATCAAAGAAGCCGTGGTGAAGGCTGCGGAAGAGGCGGGCATGAAGAGCGGACAGGTGATGTTCGGCATGCGCGTCGCACTCACAGGACAGCCCTCGACCCCGGGCGGAGCCATAGAGATGGCGGTGGTGCTCGGCAAGGAAGAGAGCATGAAGAGACTGCGTTTTTCCCAAGGTCTGCTGAGGGAGAACGGCTGAGAAAAGCAAGGGCGCGGAAGCGCCGTCAAAGGGGAAGTAATGATGACATTCGGGAAGAGGACCGAAAAGATATTGGCTATTGCGGTCGTATGCGCGCTGATCGCGGCGGCATTTTTGGCGTTCGGCTTTGCCGGGAACGGCATCGCAGCGGCGGAGAGCGGTGCGGGCGCGGACGCGGTGACCGCGGGCGTTTACGGCAACATAGATACCGATTCCGACCTGTGGTATTTTGACGGGGATCAGCTCGATCTCGCTTCGTTGCGGGCTTACGTGGCGTCGGAGATCCTGCCCGTGCTGCGGGCAAACGACGTCGATCCCGTGGTCATCGCCGTGGTGGATACGGGGCTGGACAGAGAGAACTCCGTCTTTGCGGGCAGCGATACGCACGAAGAGCTGTTGCTGCGCGACAAAGACATGAATCTGCTCGGCTACAACTCATTCTATGCCGCGGAAGGCGGCGGCGACGTCGGAGATTTTGACGACGAGTCGGAAAAGAAGCACGGCACCGCAGTTTCCAGCATCCTTGCGGTGCTCATCCGCGAGACGGGGCTTTCGGAATACATCAAGATCTATCCCATCAAGGCGTCCTATCCCGCGGAGTATGTCGAAGAGCAGAAGAAAGACAACATCACCACCAACCATTTCAGCATAGAGGCGATCCGTCTCGGCATCGAGTATGCCGTGAGCGACGCGGTGGGCGCGGAGGTGATCAACCTCTCACTGTGTTCGACCGAAGACAGCGAAACGAGCTGGCGCACGGACACGGAGATGATCGCAGCCGTATCCGAAGCGGTCAAGACCGCGACGGTCGTGGCGGCGGCGGGCAACGAGAGCACGGCTAGCACCGCGCACTATTATTATCCCGCGGCATACAACGACGTCGTCGGAGTCATGGGCTACGGGGACGGCAACACTCCCACACAAAAGACCAATTACGGCAGCGCATACGACATTTTCGCGCCCGGGAGCGGCGTGATGGTCAGCACGGAGAGCGGCGTCTTCCGCACGAGCGGCGAGGATACTTCGGGCACGAGCATGTCCGCGCCCTTCGTTTCGTTCGCGGCGGCGCTGTTCAGGCTGGCGATCACGGCGGAGGATCTTGCCGGCGACTTCGAGGTCCCGCGCAACAGCGTCATCAACCGCACGATCGCCACTCTCGCGGACGGCGACGAGACGATCACGGCGAAAGACGGCGCGAGCTATAAGAAACTCGACATCCGCAAACTCATCAAAGACGACATCCGCAATATAGATTACGGCTGGCTTGCGCCTACGGGGCTGAGCCTCGCCGCAGTCAGGAACGGGAATACGCTTTCGGACGGCGCCGCGGTCACGGTGCAGACGCTGCGCGAGACGGGCGCGGGCAGATCTTTGGTGGGGTTCACGGCGTCGGTGTTGCCCGCAGACGACACCGATCCCGCACTTGCGGCAGGGATAGAATGGTCGCTTGTCGAGTATGACGACGAGGGCGCAGAAGTGTCTGCGACGCCGATCGGCAGCGGCGGCAGTGCGGAGCATCTTTTTGACCGCGCGGGCACATTCGGCGTGCGCGCGACGCTGACGGTGGGTGAGGGCGTCTCCGCGCAGACTTTCACGGAGGAGTTCGGGCTGGTCGTGAGCCATCCGCAATGGAGCGGCAGCAACGCGCATATCGTGCCCGATGAATTCATCTCATCGGATGTATATCTGCGCGACGCCGACGGAGCGATCCCTTCTTCCGCAGTGCTTTACGGCAGCGGGGAGAGCATGACCCTCACCATAACCACGATAGAGGACATGGATTATACGTCCGTCAGCTGGTATGTCAACGGCACCATCGCGGGCAAGGGCGCGAAGTTCGAGTTCAGCCCGGAGGGGATGCCCGGCAAGGATTACGAGATCACGGCGGCGGTCGACTTCGGCGACGGGAAGACAGCCCGTCTTGCGGCATTCGAAGTGCAGCACAAGTCGTGGGCGGCGCACCCGCTGTTCGCCATCCTCTGGACGGCGCTGGGCGTTGGCGTCATCGTGGGCGGAGTGATGCTCGCCCTGCACCTGAAAAAGCGCAAAGCCGCCGCCGCGGAGACCGCGTCGGACGACAAGTAATGACAGAACGAGCACTTTAACTACACAAAACGACAAGAAAACCGCCATTTCGGCGGTTTGCTTGTCGTTCGGGGCTGCGGAAGATGTATGCCTGCGGGGTCACGAAAGGCGTGTGCTCATGTGATCGCAGAAGGCGTTTGCGTCGGAGCCTGCCGCGGTCAGCCTTTGTCGTCGGGGAGCAGGAGCACCTCGCGGGTGTGCACGGCGGAATAGGAGAAAGTGCGCACCTCTCCGCTCTCCGTCCTCACCGTGAACACGGCGGGGAATGTCGCCACTATGCGCCCCTTGACTATGCTGCTGCGCCCTCTGCCCTCGCTCACGCGGAAGAGGAGGGGGACGCCCGCAAGCTCCCGCACCTGCGCTTTTGCCTCACCGAGACCTTTGCCTATCTCTCTCATAAGCCGAGCATTGCCAAACACCCCTGTTTTTATTCCGCCGTTTTGCGGCGGGTGCGAAATGAGCGCGCCGTTTTTCTGCGCTTGCGGAACATTTCCGCGCAGGACATGCCCTCTTCGCCCGCGGCGCGAGCCGTTCGGGCAAAGCGTGAAATGATAAGAAATAATGATAGGTGTGTACAACGGAGCGGATATGCGGTATAATATGTTTGCGCGCGGGGAGCGCGCAGGAGGAAAGACAATGAAAAAATTCGGCAAACTTATATTCATCCTTTGCCTTGTCGCGGTGCTCGCGGTGACCGTCGCCGCCTGCAACAAGAAGGGCGAGGAAAACAACGGCGGAGGCGGCGGTACGCTGTACGGCATCACCATGCCTTCGAGCGACATCTACACCATCGGCGGCGAAGTGCCCGAGTCCGCGACGGAAGGGACGACGATCACATTCACCGTCACTCTCAACGACCCGGAGAACAGCGCCATCCTCGGCGTCACGGTGGAGCCCACCTTCGATGCGTCCTACGACATCGCCTCGAACGACGGCACTTATTCCTTCGTGATGCCCGCAAGCCCCGTCAAGATCATCATCGACGCCCGCGCCTACGAGGAAGTGCTCTCCGACGGCGGTCTGACATTTATGACGAGTAATCCCACCACGATCACCGTGAACGGCGGCAATGATATGACTTGGGGCGGTCCCAACGGGACGCAGCTCATTAATGTGTGGGAGTTCGGTCTCGCGTTCGTTTGGGGCAATACATCCAATCTCTCTCCTCGCAGCTATGTGACTTCATCCAATGAGGATGTCATTCCCGCGGATGCCATCTCGGATATCAAAGAAGGCAGCAAGTCGAGTGGCGGTCTGATCAGCAGCGCGTCGTTTTATATCGATCCCGCAAAGATAAACCCCGGCACGACTTGGCTGGAGATATATCTCAAGAGCAACAACACCTCATCCGACGGCACCCTCTTTGTCAAGATCACGGTTCTGCCCGAGGGCGGCTCCGTCGAGGTGGAGACCTGGACGGAGACGATCGTGTTCGACATCGCTTCCGGCATTGATATGGACGAAGTGTGGTTCGGCGTCACCGACAACGACTATGCGTCCAACACCGGCACCGAGGAGAGACAGCAGTTCATGCCCGGCGAATATACGTATGAGGACGGCGAAGTCTCCATTGAGATCGAGTACGTCGTCGGACATGAGTACAGCGTGTCGGTCGGCATAGGCAACACCGGCAACAGCTATGAGCTCGGCGAAGGAGTGAGCGGCGGAGGATCTTATCAGGACGGCATCCTCACATTCAACCGTGAAGGCGCGAGCGTGACGATCATCGTTTATAACGAAATTTGGCGGCCTTGACGGAAAGACACCGAAAACACGGAAGGCGCGGCGGGAGCCGCGCTTTTCCATGCGGAGAGAAAAGGGCGGAGCGTGCGTGCAGGGCGGAGGGAGAGGGGAGCGAGACTATACCGGCGCGGCGGCGGGAAGTGCCGTGCGGCGGAACGAGGGGAGAGCGGCGGCGCGGGTACGGCTCGCGGGGGAAAGATGAAAAGTTGATTAAAATTTGCGGGGGAATGTTCCTATTGTTATTGCGCGGAGGCGCGCGCGTATGTTATCATACCCTTGATTACGTTTGAGGAGAGTTTTTATGGCAAGAACAAAAGCCGAAAAACCCGTTAAAGACCTGTCTTACAGGCAATCCCCGGACTATGTCCCCACCAAAGAAAAGTTAGCCTACGGCTGCGGCGCCTTCATGGACGGCGGCGGCGTTGCGCTGATGTCCTGCGTCATGTTGAAGTACATGGAAGGCGGGCTCGGCATAGCCGTCGGCACAGCTTCCACCATCATGATGGTGTCTAAGATATGGGACGCCATCACCGACCCGATCATGGGCTTCATTTCCGACAATACGCGCGGCAAATGGGGAAGGAGAAAGCCTTATATGTTCTTCGGCGGCATCCTGCTCATCATCGGGATATTCCTTCTCTTCCTGCCGGTTGAGGAGTGGGGCATCATCTCCGCCGACAACAAGGCGGGGCTCGTTGCGTGGATGGTGGTCATGTATCTTCTTTGGAACACCTTCTCCACCATCACAATGGTGCCATACTGTTCGATGTCAAGCGACATCTCCCCCTCTTTCAAGGAGCGCAACAACGCCAACACCGTGAAATTGGTGTTCAACGCGGCGGCGAGCGGACTTGCCTACGTGCTTCCCCTTCTCTTCATCGAGGCACTCATCTCGCACAATACGGGCGGTGACGGCTACCTGTTCATGCCGAGCATGAACGCCACGGAATTCTGGCTCGCGATCTGCATCATCTTCGGCGCGCTCTTCGGCGGCGGTCTCATCATCACCGGTCTCTTTGTCAAAGAGCGCATCAAGGCGACCACGCCCAAAGAAAAATTCAATTTCAAGCAGTTCGTCAAAAACTATGCCGAACCCTATAAAAACCGCTCCTACCGCTGGCACATCGTCATGTATGTTGCGGCGTTCACCTGCCTGGACATGATCTCCGCACTTGCGGTGTATTATGCCACGGACGTGTGGGCGGGGAAGGAACTCTTCGGCATGGATATGTCCTCGCTCTTCATCATCGCGCCTCTCATGGTGGCGGCGGTCATCATGTTCCCCCTCGCGCGCTATGTCATGGACAAGAAGACCAAGCAGTTCGCCTTCCGCATGGGGCTTCCCGCCTACATCATCGCGGGTATCCTGCTCTGCGTCATGGATCCGAGCTGGGCACATCCCATCCTCGTCCCCATCGTGGCACTGCTTATGGGCTTCGGCTTCGGCGGCGCGCAGATGATGCCCTGGATCATCTTCCCGGACACCGTGGACGTGGGACAGATGGCGACGGGCGAGCGTTCCACCGGCACTTACAGCGGCATGATGACGCTGGCAAGAAAGATCGCGGGCGCGCTGGGTGTCGGTCTCGTGGGCTGGATCCTCGAGGGCGTCGGCTATGTGGAGAAACGCGCTCCCGGCGACCAGACGGACGAAGTGCTTCTCGCCGTCCGACTCATCATGGGGCTTGCGGTGGTGTTCTTCATCGCGATCGCTCTTTGGGGCTCATTCAAGTATAAGGTGGACAACAAGAAACTTACGCGCGTCAGATACTTCATCGAGGCGAGAAAGGCGGGCACCGTGCTCTCCGAAGAGGAGGAGGCGGAGCGCACCGCTCTCGTGCACGAGCTCTACGGCAAAGAAGATCCCGGCGGCTATGTCTCCGTGACTGCCGGTGCGGACGGCGCCGAGATGAGCGCCGACACCCCCGAGGCGAGCTTCGGCGAAGCGGAGGGCGAGGTCTTCGAGGAGGAGAGCATCTCTCCCGCAGAGGAGAGCGTCTCTTCCAAAACGTCGGAGGACGAGGAGAAGTGATGACAAAGGCTGTCTTTGAAAAGAAGGACGGCATGACCGTCATCAGGATGCCGGAGGGCAGACCGTTCAGGATCCTGCAGCTCACGGACATCCACATCGGCGGAGGGCTGCTGAGCCGCAAAAAGGACAGACTCGCCCTCGACGCTGTCCGGAAGATCGTGCGCGCGTCGCACGCCGACCTCATCGTGGTGACGGGAGACATGGTGTATCCGCTCTTCATGTACTCCGGGACGAGCAACAACCTCAAAGCGTCCAAGAAGTTCGGCGAATGCATGGACAGCCTCGGCGTGCCGTGGACTTTCACCTTCGGCAACCACGATGAGGAATGCATCGCTTTTTACAAAAAGGATCGTTTAGCGGACTATTATATGACGCTGAAGTCCTGTTTGTTTGAAAAGGGCGATCCCGCCCTCACGGGGGTGGGCAACCACGCCATGCGCCTTGAAACGGCGGACGGCAAGCCCGTTATGATGCTGATGATGGTGGACAGCAACATGTACACCGGCGGCACATTTTTCAGCGGTTTCGACACCATCCACGACGATCAGATCGACTGGTACGAGAAGGTGATACGCGAAAATTCCGCGGAGGGGAGCGTCATCCCCTCGCTCGCCTTTTTCCACATCCCGCCTAAGGAGTTCAAGGAGGGCTGGGAGAAGTGCTACCGCGGCGAGCCGGGCGCGACGTATCATCTCGGCTTCGTGGGGGAAAAAGACCAATATTTCGGCTATCCCAAGCAGAAAGAGGGCAATTTCATCAAGAGGATGGTGGAGCTCGGCAGTCTCAAAGGCTTCTTTGTCGGGCACGATCATCTCAACACCCTCTCCATAGAGTATCTCGGCATGAGGATGACCTACGGCATGAGCATAGACTATCTCGCCTATGTCGCGGCGCTGGGGCAGATCCCGACCGCAAAGTGCAAGGCGCAGCGCGGCGGGACGACGGTGGATATCTCCCCGGACGGCACCTTCGACATCAAGATGCTCCCCCTCACCGACATCGAGAGCGGGAAGATAAAGTGACAATGCGCGCATATGCGCGCGGCGCGGATGCGCCGCAATAAACGAGAACAACACGGAGGAATGGCATGAAAATAGGTTTTACCGAAACAGTGCTGCGCGACGCGAATCAGTCCCTGATCGCAACGCGGCTGCCGTACGAGAAATTCGCGGGCATACTGTCCGAGATGGACAAAGCCGGCTATTACAGCGTGGAGTGCTGGGGCGGCGCGGTCTTTGACTGCTGCCTGAGGTATCTCGACGAAGACCCGTGGGAGAGACTGAGAAAGATCCGCGCGGCGATGCCGGGGAGCAAATTGCAGATGCTCCTTCGCGGGCAGAACCTGCTCGGTTACAGGCACTATCCCGACGAGATCGTCAAGATGTTCGTCGCCAAGTCCGTCGAGAACGGCATCGACGTCATCCGCATCTTCGACGCGCTGAACGACCTCACCAACATCGAGGTCGCCACCAAAGAGGCGTTGAAGCGCGGTGCGGAAGTGTCCGGCACCATCAGCTATACGCAGTCTCCCGTCCACACCATCAAGGCGTTCGCAAAGCTCGCCAAGGAGATGGAGGACATGGGCGTCACCACGGTGTGCGTCAAGGATATGGCGGGCGTCATGAGCCCCGCCGAGGCATATGAGCTCATCGGCGAGATCAAGCAGAGCGTCAAAGTCCCCGTCGTGCTGCACACCCATTGCACCACGGGCATGGCGTTCATGACCTATCTCAAAGCCGTGGAAGCGGGCGTGGATGTCATCGACACCGCGACTTCCTGCTTCAGCGGCGGCAGCTCTCAGCCCGCCACCGAGACTTTGCACTATGCGCTCACCGGGCTCGGCTATGAGACCGGGCTCGATCCCGCGGTGCTCAAAAAGGTCAACGACTTCTTCAAGCCCGTCCGCGACGAGTTCCTGAAGTCCGGCAAGCTCGACCCCAAGATGCTCGCAACGGATACGGACGCGCTCAACTACAAGGTGCCGGGCGGCATGCTCTCCAACCTCGTCGCCCAGCTCAAAGCGCAGAACGCGATGGATCGCTTCGAGGAAGTACTCGTCGAGACTCCCAAGGTGCGCGCCGACCTCGGCTATCCGCCCCTCGTCACTCCCATGAGCCAGATGGTGGGCGTGCAGGCGACGGCGAACGTGCTCGCGGGCGAACGCTATAAGAACATCTCCAAAGAGGTCAAGGCGTACTGCAAGGGCGAGTACGGCAAGGCGCCCGGCAAGATCGACCCCGAAGTGATGAAGAAGGCGCTCGGCGACGAGCAGCCCATCAAGGGCAGATATGCCGACACCCTCGAGCCCGTCTTCGAGAAGACCAAGGCGGAACTCAAAGGCATCGCCAAGAGCGACGAAGATGTGCTCGATTACGTCCTCTTCCCGCAGGTCGCGGAGAAATACTTCGCCGCGCGCAAGGCGAAAGAGGAAAAAGTGGTGCGCTACACCATCGCACCCGCAGACTAAGGAGGCGTTATGGGAGAGATCACCATTCTCGACGCGCTCGTCATCTCGGCGATAGGCTTTGCCATCGTGTTCGTGGTGCTCATCATACTCATGGGCATCGTGATGCTGATGGGGCTCGCCGCCGACAAAGGGCACGTCATCACGGACAAGTTCCCGAAGCTTGGCAAGCTCTTTAAGAAGAAGGGCGCGGATAGCTCCGCGGAGACGGACGCCGCAGACATCGCGGCAGAGCAGCCCCTTGCTGCGGGCACTTGCGGTGAGCTCACGCTCATCCGCACCGAGGAGCGCGACGCCGCCATGATCATGGCGATCGTTGCGGACGCCACCGAGACGCCCCTCAATCAACTCAGATTCAAGCGCATCGAAAGGCTGGACGATGTCCGGGACGGTGCGGTCAAGACCGCCGGGAACGGCGCGGAGGTGAAATAATGATCTATAAAGTCACATTGAACGGAAAAGTTTACGAAGTGGAAGTGGAAAAGGGTGAGGCCGTGATACAAGCGGAATACGACGCGGCTCTTCCCGCAGCGGCACCCGCGGCGCCTGCGGCGCCGGCAGCCCCCGCCGCACCCGCTCCCGCTGTAGCCCCCGCACCCGCCGCTCCCGCCGTTCAGGCGGGCGCAAACGCCGTCCCGTCCCCCCTCCCCGGCAACATCAACGCCGTCAATTTCTCGGTGGGGCAGTCCGTCAAGGCGGGCGACGTCGTCATCATCCTCGAAGCCATGAAGATGGAGAACGAGATCGTCTCTCCCAAGGCGGGCACCATCACGAAGCTCTATGTCCAGAAGGGCGCAGTCGTCAACACGGGCGATCCTCTCTTTGACGTAGAGTAAGGAGGCGGCAATGAACTTCTCGCTTACATCTCATCTCATAGGCGCGGCGGGGAGCAACGTGGACTACGGCGAGACCTTTGAGGGATTGATGCAGTCCACAGGGTTTCTCAACCTCGACTGGGGCAATGTGGTGATGATCCTCATCGCGTGCTTCTTCCTCTTCCTCGCCATCAAGTTCAAGTTCGAGCCGCTGCTGCTCGTCGGCATCGCGTTCGGTATGCTCCTGAGCAACATCCCGGGCCCCATCTCCGACTGGATCTATCACCCCGAACTTTGGGTGGGTGACGAGGTGGCGTCCAGCGGTGTGGTGGACTACGCCAAAGTGCTCAACGAAGGCGGGCTCATCGACATCCTCTACATCGGCGTCAAGACCAGCGTCTACCCCTGCCTCATCTTCCTGGGCGTGGGCGCGATGACGGACTTCGAGCCCCTGCTTTCCAACCCGAAATCCCTCATTTTGGGTGCGGCGGCGCAGTTCGGTATCTATGTCGCGTTCTTCCTCGCGGTGTGCTTCGGCTTCACCGGTCCCGAGGCGGCGTCCATCGGCATCGTCGGCGGCGCGGACGGTCCTACGGCGATCTGGCTCACCAAGGCGCTCGCTCCCGATCTGCTCGCGGCGATCGCCATCGCGGCGTATTCATATATGGCGCTCATCCCCGTCATACAGCCCCCCATCATGAGGCTCATGACCACCAAGAAGGAACGCGCCATCGTCATGAAGCCCACCCGCAAGGTCACCAAGCAGGAGAAGATCCTCTTCCCCATCATAATCATCATCGCGACCTGCCTCTTCCTGCCCTCCGTGGCGCCGCTGCTCGGCTGCCTGATGCTGGGCAACCTGCTGAGGGAATGCGGCGTGACCGCGCGTCTCAGCGACACAGCGCAGAACGCGCTCATGAACATCGTCACCATCTGCCTCTCCGTCTCCGTGGGTGCGACGGCGCATTACACCACCTTCCTCACCACCAAGACCCTGCTCATCGTCGTGCTCGGGCTCGTCGCCTTCGCGTTCGCGACCGTGGGCGGACTCGGCATCGGCAAGGTCATGTGCTGGGCGACCAAGGGCAAGATCAATCCTCTCATCGGCTCGGCGGGCGTCTCCGCGGTGCCTATGGCGGCGCGAGTGTCCAACCTGGAAGGGCTCAGGGCAAAGCCCGGGAATTACCTTCTCATGCACGCGATGGGGCCCAATGTCGCGGGCGTCATCGGGTCGGCTGTCGCCGCGGGCTTCTTCATGGCGGTGTTCGCCCCCATGGTCTGAGCGGTGGACGGCAAGATCACACTCTACACAAAGCAAGGCAGGCGACTGCCTTGCTTTTTCCATGCCTCCCTTCCTTCCACCAACGACGAGGCGAAACGCCTCGCAAGAGAGGAGGGGAGCGGCATGCGCTTTTCCGTCGCGGCGGCGGAGCAGACCGCGGGGCGGGGCAGGATGACCCGCACCTTCTTTTCTCCCGCGGACAGCGGGCTCTATCTCTCCTTCGTCTCGGAGGCGGGGGAGCATTTCACCCGCTTCGGCGTGCTCGCCGCCCTTGCGGTGAAGGAACTGCTTTACGAATATTTCCGCATCCCCGTCGCCTTAAAATGGCCAAACGATGTCCTCGCGGAGGGCAAAAAGATCGCGGGTATACTCCCCGAGAGCATAGTCACCGCGGCGGGCGAACGCAAGGTGGTCACGGGCATCGGCATCAACCTTTTCGAGACGGAAGAGGACTTCGGCGCGCTTAAAGATATCGCCACATCGGCGTGTTTATGCTGCGAAAACGAGGGGTTAAAGCGCGGTTTCATGCGGGATAAACGCGCGTTTTTGCATGACGCCGCGGTAAGGCTCACGGAGTTGCTCTCCCGAGCGGCGGATCTCGAAAGAGCGGGGGAGGACCTCCTGTCCGACTACAAAGCTGCCCTCGCCACCATCGGGCGGCGGGTGTCCTTTTTGGGGGTGGACGGGGCGCCCCGCACGGGCGTTGCGGCGGATGTTGCAGAGGACGGCGCTCTCCTCGTCGAGACGGAAGAGGGCTTGCTCCGAGTGGGCTGGGGAGAGGTGACGGAACAGGCTCTTTGACGCGCCTGACGATCGACTCTCTCGCGCGGGCTTTATTTCTTCCGTGCGTTCGGGCTTAAAAAACGTGCGTTTCAATTTGACTATTGTATTCCTACGCGCAGGGTTGTATAATATTTTCAGCCTTCACCGAAGGCGCGTCGGCGGACAGCTTTCCCCGGAAGATGGGGCGTTTTGCCGACATAAGATAAGGAGGATATATGAAAAAGAAGGTCATTGCCGCGGTGCTCGTCATCGCGCTGTTGGCTTGCTGCGTAGCGGCGCTCGCCGCCTGCAACAAGAATGAAGGGGAGCGCAAGACGGAGATCGTCTATCTCGGCGACTCCATCGCGGAGGGCATCCTCGGGGCGTCACCTCTCGGGCTCAGACACGAATATGCCTACGCCAACGTCATCGGCAGAAGGAACGATTATACCTATTACAACCATTCCGTTTCCGGGCATCTGACGAAAGATCTCAGAGCCATCCTCGAAAACACCGACCTCGACTACGACAGGGCGCGCGGCTTGTTGCTTCATGTCGGCGAGGCGGACATCATCCACATCTCCATCCTCGGCAACGACGTGTTGCAGGACAGGGTCGACGGCGCGTTCGAGAAGGAGCCCGTCACCATGCACAACATCATCCTGGAAGCGGCGAAGGAAGAGCCCGAATACACCTCCATCGACCGTGTCCTTAACGGATATACCGCGGACGGCGTGACCACCGCCGGTTCGGTGGAAAACATCAAAGCGATCGTGGACGCTCTGAGAAGGCTCAACCCCGACGCGCTCATCATCTTCCAGTCCGTCTACAACCCCATCATGGATGTCGACACCCCCCTCATCAAGCAGGAGACGCGCGACGCTCTCACGGCGGCGGGATTCGAGATCACTCTCGACAGTCTGCATCGCCTCGGCGATCTGCTCATCGAGAGGCTGAACAGCGCGCTCACCACGGTGCTTGCGACGGAAGGCTATGAGAACTCTTTCGTCATCGCCGACGGGCACGCGGCATTCAATGCGGTCTACAACGCCGATCCTTCCCGCGCGGAAGGGCTCATCTATCCCGACGGCATCCATCCCTCCAACGAGGGGCACGCCGTGCTCGCCGATCTCACGCAGGGAATCCTCGAGGAGCGCGGTCTTGCGGACAAGGGCTCCGCTTTGCAGGAATATAAGACCATGCGCAAGAACGTTCTCGTCAATTACTTCGCCGAGAGCGGAGCGGATGTCGCCGCGGCGAGCGCCGCCATCGACGGGGCGGCGGACTGCGCTGCCGTGACTAAAGCGTTCTTTGACGCGACGCGCGGCGTCACTCCCGACTATTCCGAGATAAACGGCGACTTCGCCTCCCGCGACACCCGCACCGTGGACAGCGACATCAGCTTCAAGATAGATTGGGATAAGACTTCCATCGGGGTGTTGCCGGAAGGCATCGACGCTTTGCTGCCTATGGCTATCGCGTCCACTACATCCGGAGTGACGCTCAGGGCTGACGGGACGATCAGCATCGAGCTCAGATTGAGTTCTATGGTAAGCGGTTTTCTCGGCAATTATGGCGGGCTGGCAGGGCTTATAGGAGGGTTGGATCTCACCTTCCTTGACACCTATCTCACACCCATCATGCCGGGCTTCGATTTCGATGACATCCTCGCATCGCTGGAACTTGCCGAGGCTGCCCTCGGCGTGAAATTCGTTGCGGATGTCCCCGAGGCGGAACTCAACGCCTTCCTCGAAGGTCTCGCGGCGCTGCTGAAGAGCGCGATCTATCCCGAGACGGGCAGCGCGGATGTCACCGAACTGGCGATCCCGGATGGACTCGGGCTGGTCATCGAGAGCACTTATACGCTGAAAGAAGTCGCCTATCCCGACGGCACGACTTATACTGCCATCTGTCTCACCCCCTCCGACCCCGACACGCAGCCCTACCTCGTGTTCTCTCTCTACGAGAACGAATACGGCGAACAGACGCTGAATGCGATGGTGGACTTTGTCAAGCTCAGTCTCACTCTGATCGAGAGAGTATAAGGCACGCTGCGACGACAGACACCGAAGCGCCCGCTCATCCGAGCGGGCGCTTTTCGTACGGCGTCCGCCGTTGTGCGATCGGATAAGGCAGAGTTGTCCCATGTGCGGCGGCAGCGGCAGCGCGGATGTTATGCCACGATCAGAGCCTGCCGTATTTCTCCTTTGCGGCAAGAGGATTGAAAATTCCCGCACGGCGTGTTAAAATCACGGTATGAAAAGGACGAAGACGGGTGCAAAAGTCAATCTTTCCCTTGCGATCACGGGGAAACGGGACGGGCTGCACACGCTTGATATGCGGGTGTGCACCGTTTCGCTTTTCGACGGTGCGGAACTCCTCGCGGGCGAGGGGGAGCGTTTCGTCTTCCGCTCCGTGCCCGACGGGTTCGAGCAGGAAAGGTTCATCCCCCGTCTTGAAGATGTGTATGCCAAGTTGCAGGCGGCGTTCGGCGGAAGTCCCCGTTTCGCATTGGATAAGGGCATCTCTTCGGGGGCGGGGCTGGGCGGATCGTCCGCGCTCGCCGCGTGTATGGCGAGGCTGTGGGCGGCGGAGAGCGGCGTCATGCCGAGCGAAGACTTGCTCCTTTCTCTCGGTTCCGACGTGCCGTATATGTACCGCGGTGGCGACGCGCGGGTCACTGGAGTGGGCGAACGAGTGCAGCCGCTGCCTTTTTGCGGGCGCGAGGTGCTCATCCTCTTCCCGGAGGGCGAGGTGGATACAGCGTCGGCTTATGCGGAGTACGACCGCATGAAGGCGGCGGGAGAGCTGCCCGAGAGGACGGGGGAGTTTTTCAACGATCTCTTTGCGCCCGCGGTGCGACTGAATGCAAGAGTGGGCGAGGCGTACGACAGGCTGCGTGCCGCAGGTGCCCGGAATGTCGTCATGACGGGGAGCGGCAGTGCGGTGTGCGCATTCCCGGAGAGCGAAGATGAGTGTGCCGGGCTCTTTGCCGCGACGGAAGGTTTCCGCAGGGTGAGAGTGCGCACCATGCCCGCATACGACGGAAATTAAACTCGCCATTTGCGCGAAAACCCTCTCAAAAAGCACAATTTGCGACATCCGCTCACATCCCGAAGGGCGGATTTGTCAATTTTTCCCGTTTTCCCTCTTGTGTGCGCGCGTATAGTTTGTTATAATAATATCGCAAAACCGCAAATACATTTCGGAGATCAGCTCATGTCCTCTACGCCGGACAGCTACGCAACTTATCTTTTTCACGAGGGCACCAACTATCAGGCGCACAAGATGTTTTCGCCCGTGCCCGCCGTCGAGAACGGCACGGAAGGGTGGAATTTTGCCGTATGGGCACCCAACGCGGCGGCAGTCTCCGTCGTGGGCGAATTCAACGGCTGGGACAAAACGGCGCATCCCATGAAGGAAGACGGCGGCATATGGTCGCTGTTCATTCCCGGGCTCAAACAGTACGACACCTATAAGTACGCCGTCACGGACAAGAAGGGCAGGACGGTGTTCAAGTGCGACCCATACGGGCTGCATTTCGAGACGGCGCCCGCCAACGCCTCCAAACTCTACGACATCTCCGGTTACCGCTGGAAGGACCGCAAGTGGATGAAGGAGAGGCAGGACTACAATCCCTACGGCTCTCCGATGAACATCTACGAGGTGCACGCGGGGAGCTGGCGCAGATATCAGGACGGCAATCTGCTCAGCTACGCCGCACTTGCGGATCAGCTCATCCCCTATCTCAAAAAGATGGGATACACGCACGTGGAGCTCATGCCCGTGACGGAATATCCCTTTGACGGGAGCTGGGGCTATCAGGTGACGGGGATGTTCGCCCCCACCTCCCGCTACGGCACTCCGCACGACTTTATGGAGTTCGTCGACCGCTGTCACCGTTCCGGGATAGGCGTCATCCTGGACTGGGTGCTTGCGCACTTCCCCCGCGACGAGCACGGTCTGGCGATGTTTGACGGCACTCCGCTCTACGAGTACGCCGATCCGCGCAAAGGGGAGCACAAGGAGTGGGGCACCAAGGTCTACGACTTCGGCAAAAACGAGGTGAAGAGTTTCCTCATCTCGGCGGCGATGTTCTGGTTCGACGAATACCACATCGACGGCATCCGCTGCGACGCGGTGGCGAGCATGCTCTATCTCGACTACGGCAGGAAGGACGGGGAGTGGACCCCCAACATTTACGGCGGCAACTATAATCTCGAGGCAAAAGAGTTCTTGCAGAAGATGAACACCGCCATCCTCAGCAAACACCGCGGCGCAGTCACGATCGCGGAGGAGTCCACGGCGTTCCCGATGGTGACGCTGCCCGCCTATCAGGGGGGCTTGGGCTTCAACTTCAAGTGGAATATGGGCTGGATGAACGACAGCCTGCATTATCTTGCGCTCGACCCCTTCTTCAGAAAGGACAATCACAACGACCTGACTTTTGCCATCACTTACGCTTATTCGGAGAACTACATCCTCCCCATCTCCCACGACGAGGTGGTGCACGGCAAGGGGAGCATGATCGGCAAAGTCCCCGGCGATTACGACCAGAAGTTCGAGGGGCTGAAAGCGTTCTACGGCTTCATGATGGGACACCCCGGCAAGAAGCTCAACTTCATGGGCAACGAGTTCGCGCAGTTCATAGAGTGGAACTACGCGCAGGAGCTGGACTGGTTCCTCTTGGATTATCCCCGACACCGCACTTTCCGCAAGTTCATACAGGACCTCAACGCATTCTATCTCGAAAACAAGTGCATGTGGCAGCTGGATTGCAGCTTTGACGGCTTTAAGTGGATCGTGGTGGACGACAACAGACAGAACATCGTCTCTTTCATCCGCCGCGACGCGGACGGAGACTATGTGATCTGCGTGGTCAACTTCTCGCCCGTGGAGAGGAAAAAGTATGTCATGGGCGTGCCCGAAAACAAGATCTACAAGGCGGAGCTGACGTCCGCTTTGAAAAAATACGGCGGGGCGGAGGAGAGACGTCCGTCTTTCCGCGCCGTGGGGAAGCCGTCGCACGGCTATCCCTGTTCCGTCAAACTGAACATACCGGCAAATTCGGTCATGTTCCTGAGAGCGGTAAATAAGGAGGAAAAGAAATGAAAAAATCCGTCAAGAAGGAATGCATCGCCATGCTGCTTGCGGGCGGGCAGGGGACAAGGCTGGGGGTGCTCACCAAGGATGTGGCAAAACCCGCCGTGCCGTTTGCGGCGAAGTACCGCATCATCGACTTCCCCCTCTCCAACTGCATCAACAGCGGCATCGACACGGTGGGGGTGCTGACGCAATATCAGCCCTTCGAGCTCAACCAATACATCGGCAACGGGCAGCCCTGGGACCTGGACAGACTCTCCGGCGGTATCTTCGTCCTGCCCCCGTTCATGCGCGCGAAATCCGGCGAATGGTATAAGGGCACGGCGAACGCCATTTATCAGAACATAGCGTTTATCGACGATTATAATCCCGATTATGTGCTTATTCTGTCGGGTGACCACATCTACAAGATGGATTACGCCGAAATGCTCGCTTCCCACAAGAAGAACCGAGCGGACTGCACCATCGCCGTCCGCGACGTCCCCATCGAAGAGGCGAGCCGCTTCGGCATCATGAACCTCAAAAAGAACGGGGAGATATATGAGTTCGAGGAAAAGCCCAAACAGCCCAAGAGCAACAAGGCGTCCATGGGCATCTATGTCTTCACGTGGAGCGTGCTGAGGAAATATCTCGTGGAGGACGAGGAGAACAAGGAGTCCGACAACGACTTCGGCAAGAACATCATCCCCAAGATGATCGCGGACGGGATGAGGATGTTTGCCTATCAGTTCGACGGCTACTGGAAGGATGTCGGCACCATCTCTTCCCTCTGGGAAGCCAACATGGACGTGCTGAAAGGGGGCTCCGCGGCGGAGGACCTCGACCTTGACGACGAGGGCTGGAAGATCTATGCGAGAAATATGGCGGAACCGCCCCAATTCATCTCTCCGACGGGCAGAGTGCAGAACTGTCTCATCTCCGAAGGTACGGTGGTGCACGGTACGGTGAAGGACAGCATCGTCTCGCATTCCGCCACGATAGGCAAGAACGCATATGTGGAAGGCTCGATCATCATGCCCGGCGCGGTGGTGGAAGAGGGCGCGGATGTGCGCTATTCCATCGTGGGCTGGGACGCCGTGGTCGGCAAGGGCTGCATGGTGGGAGAGACCCTTTCCGAGTGCAAGCCCGGAGAGTGGAAGATCAGCGTCATCGCACCCGGCTACGAACTGCCCGAGGGCAGCGTGGTCGGCGCAAACGAAATGATAGGATAAGGAGGGGACCATGAAAAACAACGCACTCGCCGTTTTGTTCGCGTCCGACGAGGACAGCCATCTCAACGACCTGACGATACACCGCACGACGGCGTCGCTTCCGTATGCGGGCAGGTACCGTCTCATCGACTTCGTGCTCTCCAACCTCGTCCACGCCAACATCACCAAGATCGGCATCATCACCAAGAACAACTACAACAGCCTGATGGACCACATCCGTCAGGGGCGCGACTGGGACCTCAACCGCAAGAACGGCGGCATTTCGGTCTATCCTCCCTTCGTGTTCAATTCCGCGCACGAGGTGTACAAGGGGAAGATAGAGGCGCTGTATATGCTGCGCGGCTTTATGCTCAAATCCGCGGAGGACTATGTCGTCATCAGCAATACGAACATCGCCTTCAACATCGACTTCGACGAAGTGGCTAAGTTCCATCAGGAGAAGGGCGCGGACATCACCATGCTCACGTACAGCACGGAGGACGTGACTCCGAGAAAGCTGGTGGTCACCGCCGACAAAAACAAGCGCATAAAGGACCTGCATTTCCCCGTCACGACGGACACGGGCAGGCAGCTTTGCAACCTCAACATCTACTATATCAAGAAGGATCTGCTCATCTCGCTCATAGACAACGCCTATGCGCACGGCGCATACGATTTCGAAAAGGACATCGTGCGCGCGGGGCTGGACGACCTCTATGTCATGAGCTATGAGATCGAGAATTATGTCGCGGTCATAGACCGCATCCCCACCTACTTCAAGCGCAGCATGGATCTGCTCGATCCCGCGGTGAGGGAGGATCTGTTTTACAGCCACTCCACCATCCTCACCAAAGTCAAAGACAGCGTGCCGACCAAGTATAAAGAAGGGGCGAACGTGCACAATTCCATCATTGCGGACGGCTGCGAGATCGACGGCACGGTGGAGAACAGCATCCTCTTCCGAAGCGTGAAAGTGGGCAAGGGCGCCGTCATCCGCAACTCCATCGTCATGGAGAACGGCATAGTGATGGAGAACGCGCAGCTCGACTACGTCATCACCGACAAGTCCTGCATCATACAATCGGGCAGAAGGCTCGCAGGCTATGAGAGCTATCCGATGGTCGTTGTCAAAAACAAGATCATCTGACACCCGGGCACCCGCGCGAGCGGACAACGGACCCGGAACCTCGGCAATAAGGAGGAACACAAAATGAAGATCTTATTCGTCGCATCCGAAGCCGCGCCTTTCGTGAGATCGGGAGGTCTCGGCGACGTGGCGGGCGCGCTGCCGAAGGCGTTCAACAAGCTGGGGCACGACGCGCGCGTCATCATACCTTTTTACAAGGAAGAGATCAAGGAGAATTTCCGCAACGGGATGCGCTTTCTCGGCTCCACCTATGTGGACCTCAGCTGGCGCAGACAGTATGTTGGGGTATACGAGGCGGTCTATGACGGCGTGACGTACTACTTCATCGACAACGAGTTCTACTTCAAGCGCAGGGGACTGTACGGACACTTCGACGACGGCGAGAGGTTCGCCTATTTTTCCAAGGCGGTGCCCGAGGTGCTCCCCCTCATCGGCTTCTTCCCGGACATCCTGCACTGCAACGACTGGCACACGGCGCTGACCCCCGTCTATCTCGATGTCTACTACCGCTTCTCGGAGGAATACCGCAACATAAAGACGGTGTTCACCATCCACAACATCGAGTTCCAGGGCAAGTACGGCACCGAGCTGCTTGCGGATGTCATGGGGCTCCCGGAATGGGCGCACTCCCTCGTGATGTACGGTGACTGCGTCAACTATATGAAGGGGGGCATCGAGTCTGCCGCCGCGGTGACGACGGTCAGCGAGACCTATGCCACCGAGATCCTCGACCCCTATTATTCCTACGGTTTGGAGAGCATCCTCTCCGAGCGCAGGTATAAGCTGCACGGCGTGGTCAACGGCATCGACACCGCCATGTACGACCCCAAGACGGACGGCGCGCTCTTTGAGAACTACACCCTCCGCACCTATAACAAGAAGAAGCTGAACAAGAAGGCGCTCTGCGAGATGATAGACCTCGGCTACGACGAGAACCGTCCCATGATCGCGATGGTCACCCGCCTCACGGAACAGAAGGGCATGGACCTCGTGGCGGCGGTCATCGACGAGATCATGCGTGCGGACGTCCAGATGGTCGTCCTCGGCACGGGGGACTGGAAGTATGAGAACATGATCAAGCGCGTGGAGGATCAATATCCCGCCAAGTTCCGCGCCATACTGCAATTCTCCTCCGATCTTGCGAGCAAGCTCTATGCCGCGAGCGACATCTTCCTGATGCCCTCCAAGTTCGAGCCCTGCGGGCTGAGCCAGATGATCGCCATGCGTTACGGCTCCGTCCCCGTGGTGCGCGAGACGGGCGGTCTCAAAGACACCGTCGAGCCCTACAATCCCGTGGAGAAGACGGGGGTGGGCTTCACCTTCAAGACCTACAACGCGTACGATATGCTGGACGCGGTGTGGAGAGCGTACGGCACCTTCTTCGACAAGGAGAACTGGAAAGCGGTGGTCTCAAACGGCATGAAGTCCGACTTCGGCTGGGAGGCGTCCGCAAAGAAGTATATCGACATTTACAACGGCATCTGAGTGCCGTGACGGACATGTACCGCGGCGGCGCGGCATATACCCGAGAAGTGCGCCCGGCGCGCCCGACCAGAAAGGGAGAGCGCGCAAAGTTTCGGGCGTGTTTCGGAGAAAGTACGCGGCGCGCGATCCATCGCGCCGCCGCGCATGAAAACGACAAAAACGGACCGCGCGGGAACGCCGTGCGGCCGCTCGGATAAGGAACGGGACATGCGGACGGAAACCCGGAAGCATGAGCGGAAATAAAAGAAAAAGAAAGAAACTCTCGACGGGGGAAACGGGAGAAAAAGGGTAATCAAATGGCATCTTACGACATCACAGCAAAAGAGTTCAAGTCTCAGATCGTTTCCCTGCTCGCGAGGCTCTTCGGCGTCAAGCCGGAGGAGGCAAGCAAGGCGCAGCTTTACCGCGCCGTCTGCATCGCCGTGCGCGACATCCTGACGCAGACGCGCGTCAACTTCAAAAAGCGCGTGCGCGAACAGAACGCAAAACAGGTCTATTATATGTCCATGGAGTTCCTGCTCGGCAGGTCTCTCAAGAATCACCTTTTCAACATGGGCATCACCGACGAGGTCGCAAAGGCGGTGAAGGCGCTCGGCGCCGACCTCGACGAGCTGTACGCTTTCGAGCCCGATGCGGGGCTCGGCAACGGCGGTCTCGGCAGGCTCGCCGCGGCGTATATGGACTCCCTCACTTCCGAGGGCTATGCCGCGAGCGGCTTTTCCATCATGTACGACTACGGCATCTTCAAGCAGGTCATCGTGGACGGATGGCAGCTCGAACAGCCCGACGATTGGCTCAAAATGGGCGGTGTGTGGCTCTCTCCCCGTCCCGAAGAGACCTATGAGGTCAAGTTCGGCGGCGTGGTGGACGAAAATTGGGACAACGGCAGGCTCACCGTCCGTCAGCGCGACTATACGACGGTGCTCGCGGTGCCCTACGACATGAACATCTCCGGCTATCACACCGACACCGTCAACCGCATCAGACTGTGGTCGAGCAAGGCGCCCGTGGACTTCGATATGTCCATGTTCTCGAGAGGGGAGTACGTCAAGGCGAAGGCGGCAAAGGCGATGGCGGAGTCCATCTCCAAGGTGCTTTATCCCGCCGACGACCACATCGAGGGCAAGTCTTTAAGGCTCAAACAGCAATATTTCTTCGTGTCCGCGTCCATACAGAGCATCATCGCGCGGCACCTCAAGACCAATCCGACGCTTGACAACCTCGCGGATTGCGTCGCCATCCACATCAACGACACTCATCCCACCCTCTGCATCCCGGAGCTCATGCGCATCCTTCTCGACGAGTACGGCATGAGCTGGGAGAAGGCGTGGGACATCACCACGGGCTGCATCTCCTACACCAACCACACCGTCATGGCGGAGGCGCTCGAAAAGTGGCCGCAGGATCTCTTTCAGACTCTGCTCCCCCGCATCTATCAGATCGTGCACGAGATCAATCAGCGCTTCGTGGGCGAGCTGTGGCAGTTCTATCCCTCCAACTGGGACGCCGTCACGAGGAATGCGGTGCTCTCGGAAGGGCAGATCAAGATGGCGAACCTCTGCCTCGTCACCTCGCACACGATAAACGGCGTCAGCGCGCTGCACTCCGACATCCTGAAGCACGACGTCTTCCGCGACTACTACGCGATGCACCCCGAGAAGTTCACCAACGTGACCAACGGCATCACTCACCGCCGCTGGGTGGCGGAGGCGAATCCGGAACTCGCCGCGCTCATCACCGATCTCATCGGGGACGGCTGGCTCACGGATGCGGACAAATTGCAGGATCTCATGCGCTATATGGGCGACCGCGACGTCCTCATGAAACTTGCCGACATCAAGCGCGGCAACAAGGAGAGACTTGCGGCGTACATCAAGGAGGCGAACGGCGTCGCCGTCGATCCGGATTCCATATTCGACGTACAGGTCAAGAGACTGCATGAGTACAAGCGTCAGCTGCTGAACGCGTTGCACATCCTCGACCTCTATTTCCGCCTGAAAGAGAACCCCGGTCTCGACATCAAACCCCGTACATTCATCTTCGGGGCAAAGGCGGCTTCCGCCTACTATATGGCGAAGCAGATCATCCGCCTCATCTGCACCCTCGCCAAGGTCATCAACAACGATCCCGACATCAACGGCAAGCTCAAAGTGGTCTTCCTCGAAAACTACCGCGTCACTCTGGCGGAGCTCATCATGCCCGCCGCGGAAGTCAGCGAGCAGATCTCCGTCGCGGGCAAGGAGGCGAGCGGCACCGGCAACATGAAATTCATGATCAACGGCGCTCTCACCGTGGGCACGCTGGACGGCGCCAATGTCGAGATCCACGAGGAAGTGGGCGACGAGAACATCTTCCTCTTCGGGCTGCACGCCGACGAGGTGCAGGAGCTTTGGAAGAGGGGATACAACCCCACGCACTATTATCAGACGGACGCCCGCATCAAGCGAGTCATCGACGCTCTCCGCCATGGCATCGGCGGGGTGAACTTCTCCGAGATCGCGGACAGCCTCACCATCGGGAGGGGCGGCACTCCGGACGGCTATATGGTGCTTGCGGACTTCGCGTCCTACTGCGACATCCAGCGTAAGGTGGACGAGGTCTACCGCGATGTCGAGAGGTGGAACCGCATGTCCCTCATCAACATCGCCAAGGCGGGCTTCTTCGCCGCAGACCGTGCTGTCAGGGAATACGCCGACAGGATCTGGGGCGTGCAGAAGATCAAATGAGATTACGGCGCGCCGCAACAGCGGCGCGCTTTTTTTGCCCTCTCCGCCGCACGGCGGACGGAGCGGAAAAGGAGGCAGATATGTATTACGATCCGCTGAGGAACAAGACGCCTTACGGCGCTTCCGTCGTGGGCGAGCCCACCGTGTTCGAGTTCACGCTGCCCGCGGACGAGCGTGCGGACAAGGTCACCGTCGTGGTCAGGATGGGTTCCGACGAAAGACGTGCGGAGCTCAGATTCGCACGCTTCGACGGGGACGCCTCCGTCTATTCGGGCTCCGTCACGCTGCCCGTTGCAGGGCTGTGGTATTACCGTTTCGAGAGTGTGTCGGAGGGCAGAGTCACCTATTACGGCAGAGGTTCGGGCGGGTGCGCCGTTTCGGGGGAGTGGTTGCCGGAATGGCAGCTCACAGTATCAAAATGTGCCTATAAAACCCCTGATTGGGCAAAAGACGGCGTTGTTTATCAGATCTTTGCCGACCGTTTCGCAAGGTCGGGCGAGGTGAAATTCGCAAAAAGGGGCAGGCTGCACGCGGATTGGTACGACCTTCCCGACATCGCGGACGAGGGCGGGGAATACCGCGCGGACGACTTCTTCGGTGGCAACGCGCAGGGCATCATCGAGAAGCTGGATTATCTGAAGAGCCTGGGGGTCACCGTCATCTATCTTTCGCCCGTCTTCCTCTCATCAAGCAATCACCGCTACGACACCGCGGATTATATGAAGGCGGACGAACTATTCGGCGGCGACAAGGGGGTCAAGGCGCTTTGCGCCGCGGCGAAAAAGAAGGGGATCAGGGTCATCCTCGACGGCGTGTTCAACCACACGGGCGCGGACAGCGTCTATTTCAACAAGTTCGGCAATTTCCCCGGGAAGGGAGCTTATCAGAGCAAGGACTCTCCCTATTACGGCTGGTACACCTTCTACGAGCACCCGGACAATTATCATTGCTGGTGGGGCTCCACCGTCGTCCCCACCGTCGACAAGAGCGCGGAGGGGTTCCGCAGGCTCATTCTCGGCAAGGGCGGCGTCATCGACAAGTGGACGAAGGCGGGCGCGGACGGCTGGCGGCTGGACGTCGTGGACGAGCTTCCCACCGATTTCGCGGATGCGCTCTGCGCCGCCATACGCAAGGCTAAAAATGACGCCCTGATCATCGGCGAGGTGTGGGAAGACGCCTCGGACAAGGTCAGCTACGGCACTTGGAGACCCTATTTTATGGGCGATGAGCTGGACGGCGTGATGAACTATCCCTTCCGCCGTGCCATATTTGAGCTCATCATGAAGGGGGACAGAGAGAAATTCCGCGACGCGGTCACCCTCATCGCGGAGCACTATCCCAAGGAGAGCATGGATGTCTGCTTCACCCTTGTGGGCTCTCACGATACCGTGCGCGCTCTCACCGCGTTTTCGGGGGCGGAAGCGCCCTATTCCAAGGCGGAACGCCGCACCTTCCGGCTTTCGGAGGAATACTATGCCTTTGCCAAACTGCGCCTGAAGGCGGCGGCGATCCTGCAATACACCCTTCCCGGCATCCCCTGCGTCTATTACGGCGACGAGGCGGGGGTGCAGGGCTTCGAGGATCCGCTGAACCGCGCGACTTACCCCTGGGGCAGGCAGGACGACGATCTTCTCGGGCACTACCGCGCCCTCGGTGAACTCCGCCGCAGGAACGCGAACGCTCTCCGCGGCAAACTGCGTTTCCTCGACGACAGCGAACTTACGGTGTTTGAGCGCGTCTCGGAGGACGGCAGGGATGTGCTCCGCACCTATTACAACCCCTGCTTCCACGCGATCAGCCGCGAGGTGAACGCCGCGGACGCCTTTACGGGCGAGCACATTGAGACGCTCCGCATCCCGCCGCTTTCCGCATCTGTGGTGTCATATTGAACGGATAAACCATCGATTTTGACGAAACCGTCTCCGGGTGCGGAGACGGTTTTGTCTGTTTTCGTTTTTCTTCCTTTCAACCGCCGCAGGGACGTTGCCCTCCGCGAGTCCCGGTCTCGGTCTGCGGCTCTCACTCCGCCTTGTTGTCTTGCCGCACCGCTTATTACATAAAAATTACAAATGTCGGGAAATCAGCTCTTTACACGGGGCGTGAATTCAAGTTATAATATCCTTACTTGAACGGAATCGCGCGTGCGCGTTTTCAAGGACAAGGTAAGGAGGATACTATGGACGACAACATCAACGGCGCGTCTGTCGCCGCCGAGGACGCCATCGCTCCCGATGCCGTCGAGGAGACCGCAAAGGTCTCGGACGATCGGACGGACGGGGAGGACGGCGAGCCCAAAAAGCCGCTCAAGTTGGATTACGCACAGACTTTCAAGGTCGGTTTCGCATTTGCCATCATCATGATCTTCTGGACGGCGTACGACTTCGTCGTGCCGCTGCTCCTCGAGCACGCCTACGGTCTTTCCAACACCGTCCGCGGCCTCATAATGGGACTGGACAATCTGCTCTCCCTCTTCATGCTCCCCCTCTTCGGCAAGATCTCGGACAACGCCAAGGGCAAGCTGGTCAAGAAGTGGGGCAGAAGGACGCCTTTCATCGTCATAGGCACCATAGCCTCCGTCATCCTCATGGTCTTTGTCCCCGTCTCCACGCTCGGACAGCAGGAGAAGGCGATGGACATCGAGAACGGCTATCTCGCGCAGCTCGACGAGGACGAATTCATGACCGAGCACCTCACCGAGTTCTGGGAGAAGGGCGGAAACTATGCCGACCGCGATTACATGGCGATTAACAACATCGACAAGGAGCAGTTCCTTGCCATCCGCTATGACGGGAAGTTCACCGCCACCAAGGCGTTCCTCGGCATGCTGGGTGCCACCACCTACAAGTACGACGGCGTGGAAGTCTCACTCGACACCGAGGTGGATCCCGCGGATCTCGGCTACAAGCTCGCGGACTGGAACGGCGACGACGCTCTCACCTATGACGACATCAGGATAAGCAACGCGAACTACGAGAAGTTCGTCGCCGCCGGCATGAACACCTGGATCAGCGATCAGATCTACGAACAGGTCACCAACACCGCGGAAGGGCACAAGAGCATAGCCATTTATATGGTCATCCTGCTCCTCGTCCTCATTGCGATGGCGACCTTCCGTTCCCCCGCAGTCGCGCTCATGCCCGACGTCACGCCCAAGCCTCTGCGCTCGCAGGGCAACGCGGTCATCAACCTCTGCGGCGGCGTGGGCGGCGCGATAGCCTTCCTCATCTACACCGTCGTCCTCTTCGGAGAACGGCTGGAGAACTATGTCATCATCTTCTCGTCGGTGGCGGCGGGCATGTTGCTGCTGCTCGCGGGCTTCCTCGCCTTCGTGCGTGAGAAGAAGATGGTGGACCGCTGCCACGAGATATGCAAAGAGTACGGCATCGCCGATGAGGACGAAGCCGCTGCGGAGCGCGCCGAAGATGCGGCTGCCGCGGGCGAGAACGTCCTCGCGGACGAAAGTGCCGCATCCGAAAAAGCAGACATCTCCCCCGAAGTGCTGGAAGCCGCGAAAGCCAAGACGCGCAAGCTGCGCTCCCCCAAGGAATGGTGGGAGGCAAAGCCCAAGTCCGAACAGGCTAAGTTCATCAGCTTCCTGCTCATCCTCGGCTCCATCTTCATGTGGTTCATGGGCTACAACGCCGTCTCTTCCAACCTCTCCGTCTACACCACCAAGGCGCTGAACCTCGACGCGGGCGTCGCGTCCATCATCTCCGGCGTCAGCATGGGCATCAGCGCGATAGCCTTCATCCCCGTGGGCTACATGGCGGCGAAGCTCGGCAGAAGAAAGACCATCATGATAGGTCTCGCCATGGCGATCATCAGCTTCCTGCTCATCTTCGCCTTCGTCTATCCCGCGGACAACGCGCGGCCCGCCGTGCTTTTCGCGCTGTTCTACCTCATCGCCGGCTTCGGGCTCATCATCATCAACGTCAACACCCTGCCCATGGTCGTCGAGCTCTCCACCGACGCCACCGTCGGACAGTACACCGGCTACTACTACGTCGCCACCATGTCCGCCCAGGCTGTCACCCCCATGTTCGCCGGTATGGTCATGGACGCCTTCGAAGATAAAGGGCTCTTCATCTACAGTGCCATCTTCATCGCCCTCTCCATCATTCTCATGGCATTCGTCAAGCACGGCGACAGCAAACCCATCGGCAAGGGCAAGAAGCTCTCAAAGGAGGAGAAGAGGCAGATACGGCTTGAAGCCCTCGACAACGCCGACTGACGGCGCTATTTCGCGAATTGCTGTGTCAAAGGCACCCTTTCCTGCGGGTTACGTACGCCTGAGTACGCGCCCCTTGAAAAGGGTGCCTTTTCCTTGCACTTCATCGAAATATCGCCGTCAGACCTAAATGCCTCCATTGCGCGAATTGTTGCGCCGTGCAGACCTCTTATGTACAACAAGTACACCGCGAGTCCTGCACGGCGGGGCTTTCGCGCATCTCATCCGAATAAGACGGTTTAGGGTGCCGTTTCTGCTTAGAGCAAGGGAAATGCTCCTCGCGCTATTTTGCGTGATGCTGCGTCAAAGCCCCCGTCGTGGATGCTCACGTACGTCTCGGTACGCGCCGGCGCTCAAAGGGCGCTGCCCCTTGAACCCGGGCAGGGGTCCCACCCCTGCACCCCGGCAGGGATGACATCCCCGCACCCCTTACTTTTAATATAACAATGCGCCGAAGGCTGCGGTTTCACCCTCAGCCTTCGGCGCACTTATATTATAAAAGTATGGGAGCGCGAGGGTGTAACACCCTCGCAGGGGGAGTGGGGGTATAATACCCCCACAAGGGATCAGTCCGTGACCTCGGCGTAGGAAGTGGCTGACCAGTCGAATCCGGGGCCCTGCTGGGTGTAGGCTTTGCCGACATAGGCTCTGCCTTCCTCTGCCGATGATGCGACGGTGAAGGGCAGAGAGGTGATGTTGCCCGCAATGCCGTCCACGAGGTTGGTGAGGACATAATCGCGCGCGTTGACATGCTGAGTGGTGAGATCTCCGAGTTCGTTCAGCCCGTCCAGCGTGACATATGCTGTGTTGGCGATGATCACATCTGTGAGGTAGGCGAGCCCGGGCGCCAATATTTCACTTTCGTATTGGTTGTAAACACCGCCCATCGCTCCATACAGGTCGATAAACGCGCCCTTTTCGTTGAGGTAGGCGATCACATCTGCGGTCACTTTGGCGAGCGGCTCATCATATGATTCGCCGATGATGTCCATCCTCCCTTTCGTGTAGCCGCCGAAAGCTTCGGAAGGGATATACGGGTCCGCAAGCGAGATGCGGTCGGGCACGCAACCGGGGTTGACGACCAGCCCTTCGTCGTACATTTTGGCGAGGGTATATGCCGCGGCGAGGACCATCTGCCCTCCGAAGGAGTGTCCCACAAAGTGCAGCTCGGTATTGACGGCGTTCTTCATCACGGTGGCGATCTCCCGTGCGAATTCGCCCGCGAAGGTGTGCCCGTTCAGCGCTCTTATGGCGTCAGTGTAATTGGAATCGTCGTCGGGAGTTTCGGTCGCTATCGTCCATATTTCGTCGTCAAGATATTCCAAAAGCCCGGCATAGAGGTGCCAGTCGAAGTAACCGACATTGTAGCCCGCGGCTCTCAGTTCCGCGGCGTAATCACGCTCGCCGCAAAGCTCTCCCAGATCATCTATCGTGCTCTGCTGGGTGACGAGTTCCTCGGCGGAGAGATCCGCCTTCCAGCCGTGGGAGTAGACGACGGTGGGTTTTTCGGGGTCGTAGAACTCGACGGGCATATCCGCCTCGGAGAGCATTTTTTCACCTTCGTCGTTGTACCAATACAGCCCGAAATCGCGGTCGGGGTCGAGGGTGTAGACGGCGGGTCCGCCGGGATTTTTGTTGCAGGCGGTGAGGATCATTGCGCACGATACGGAAAGGACAAGCACCGCGCATAAAATGGCCAAAAGTTTCTTTTTCATAGATCCCCCTTTAATGCCGGACCCGGTTCGTATTGTCCAGGCCCTGCATGCCGAAGCCGATCCGTACGGGAGCGGCTTGGCTTAACGAATAAAAGCTGATGAAAAAATTATATCACCGCTCGCGCGCGAGGTCAATATCGGTCTGTATTCTTCCCGAGCCGCAATGTTTCTCGTGTGTATCATTCGGGCAAGGCATCGCGCCCGCCGTGCGACGGGCGGACGCGATGAGGATGACTTTTGAAACCGTGTCGTTCCGCGAGGTCTTCGCGGACGGGGATCATGCCGCGGCGGGGCGCTCGGCTTTGCGCTTTGCCGCAAGCCGCAGGAAGATCTTGGTCACTTCCACCGCAACGAGGGGGAAGAGGGAGAGCGCGACCACGATGAGATATTGTTCCGCATTGAGATAGACCAGCTCGAAGAAGTCCATGATGCCGGGGACGAAGGAGACGAGCGCCATGATGACCAGCGAGCCCGCGATGGCGAGCATGAGCATCTTGTTGTGTCCCTGACCGGGCTTGAAGATGCTGTCCGTGTTGGAGCGCTGGTTGACGGCGTGGACGAGCTGCGAGAGCGCGAGCACCATAAAGGTCATGGTCATTGCGATGGCGTGTTTTTCTTCCGGGGAGGAGCCATAGCACGCCTCCGCGACCCAATAGGCGGAGAGGGCGGTCAGCGTGATGATTATGCCGTTGACGACTATGCGCACGATGACCCCGCGCTCAAAGAGGGTGCCGCTCTTTACGGGCGGGACTTTCATCACGTTGCCGTCCGCGGGATCGACGCCGAGCGCGATGGCGGGCAGAGAGTCCGTGGCGAGGTTGATGAGCAGGATGTGGATGGCGAGGATGGGGTCCTCCCACCCGAAGCAGAATGCGAGGAAGAGGGTGAGGATCTCCGCGATGTTGCCCGCGACCAGGAACTGTATCACCTTCTGTATGTTGCGGTAGACCCGCCTGCCTTCGCGGATCGCCTGTTCGATGGTGGTGAAATCGTCGTCGAGGAGGATCATGTCCGCCGCGTCCTTGGCAACGTCCGTGCCCGTGATCCCCATCGCGACGCCGATGTCCGCCTCTTTGAGGGCGGGGCTGTCGTTGACTCCGTCCCCCGTCATCGCGGCGACTTCGCCCGTGCGTTTGAGGGACTGTATGATGCGCAGCTTGTCGGCGGGGGACACTCTTGCGAACACCACCGCGTTGCCCACGGCGGAGTCGAGTTCTTCGTCGGACATATCGTCCAGCTCCGCTCCCGAAATGACGGTGTTGCCGGGGCGGAAGATGTGCAGCTGCTTAGCGATGGCGAGGGCGGTGATCTTGTGGTCTCCCGTGATCATGACGACGCGGATGCCCGCCTCGTGGCAGGCGTCCACCGCACCGATGACTTCGCCGCGGGGAGGGTCGATCATCCCCGTCACTCCCACGAACGTCATGCCGAACTCGATGTCTTCGTCATCCGAGAGAGGGAGGGCGGAGAGAGTGCGCACCGCAAACCCCAGCACGCGCAGCGCGTCCCCGCTCATCTTCTCGCAAAGCGCGCCTATCGCCGCTCTGTCTTCGTCGGTCATTTCGCGCACGCCGCCGCCATCGAGGATGTGTGTGCAGAGGGGGAGCATCTCGTCCACCGCGCCTTTGGTGTAGGCGGTGAGTTTGCCCTCGACGTCGTGCACCGTTGTCATTCGCTTACGGTCGGAATCAAAGGGCTGTTCGAACAATTTCGGGTGTTTATCTTCACATTCGTCCTCGTCAACACCGTGAATGCGCGCAAACGTGATGAGCGCGCCCTCCGTCGGATCGCCGAGGGTCTCCCCCTCGCGGTCGGGGTCGAAGGTGGCGTTGCCGCAGAGCGCGCAGGCATATGTCAACGCCGTTTTGGACGCCTCCGGCAGGGAGTCGAGATCCTCCGCCGCGACGGTCTCGCCGCGGAGCATCCCGCCCGCCGCGGCTATGTGTGTGACGGTCATCCTGTTGAGGGTGAGGGTGCCCGTCTTATCGCAGCAGACGACGGTGGCGCTGCCCAGCGTTTCCACCGCGGGCAGACTCTTGACAAGGGCGTTTCGTTTCGCCATGCGCTGTACGCCGAACGCCATGATGATGGTGGCGGTGGCGGGCAGACCTTCGGGGATGATGGAGATGGCAAGAGAGATGCCGAGCAGCACAAGGGACTGCCATGTCCTGCCGCCTCTTGCAAAGCCGATCGCCATGATGATGACGCAGACGGCGAGTCCTATGACGGTGAGGATCTTGCCCACCGAGTTGAGTTTCTTTTTGATGGGGGTCTGGAAATCGTCCTGCATTTTGAGCATGTCGGCGATCTTCCCCACTTCGGTCGCGGTGCCCGTGGCGGCGACCATGCCCGTCGCGTTGCCGTACATCACGACGGAGGAGGAATAAGCCATATTGATCCTGTCGCCGAGGGGAGCGTCTGCGGCAAGCACCGTGTTCGCGTCCTTTTCCGAGGGGACGGACTCGCCTGTGAGGGAGGCTTCCTGCACGCGCAGATTGTTGTCCGAAAGCAGTCTCACGTCCGCGGGGACGATGGCGCCGTCCTCGAGATAGATGACATCGCCCGGGACGAGTTCGCTCGCGGGGACGAGACTCTCCTCGCCGTCACGCAGCACGCGCGCGACGGGCGCGGTCATACTTTTGAGAGCGGCGAGGGCGTCGGCGGCTTTCTTCTCCTGGATGACGCCCACCGCTGCGTTGAGCGCGATGACCGCAAAGATGACGATGCCTTCCGCGAGCCCTTCGTCGTCGATGGCGTACATCACGAAAGAGAACACCATGGCGATGAACAGGATGATGACCATGATGTCCGAAAGCTGCTCGAAGATCATGCGCCATACGCTTTTGGGCTTGACGTCTCCTAGGGTGTTGCGCCCGTACTTTTCAAGGCGCGCCCGCGCTTCCGCGTCGGAAAGACCTTCCGCCGAGGAAGAGAGCAGTTTTTCCGTCTCGTCGACGGAGAGGGTGTGCCACAAAGGGAGTGGATTGTCGTCCATTGTTTCCTCCGATGAAATTATAAACAAAAAGACATAGCCGTATTGCTACGGTTATGCCTCGTTTTGCTTTTCGTGTTGCCGAGGTGCAGCGGCGCTACTGTCGCTATCGCCTTCGTCCGACATGGTGTCCTCCGTTGAGATCGATCCTATTATATGCGAAAAACCGGCGGATGTCAACATCGGCTTTTCATCCCGTATCTCGGGCTTGTATCATCCCTGTCCGTTGTCGGCGGAGGGAGACACGGCGGCGGACGGTAAGTGCGGCGGCGGAATAACCGAGGGAAGGGGCGCATATGATGTTGACGATTGGAGGCGAATATGTTCAAATACGACAAACTCAACGCAAGCAGCATCGTCACCGCATCGCCCGCAGAGAGGGTGGTCGAATTTTCGCCGTCCGGGTTGGACGCGAGCGACGTAGCCCGCGTGCTTTCCCTCGCGGTGGACGGCAGAGTCATCTCGGCGGAAGGTGGCGACGGCTACGCCGCGGTGAACGGGCGCGTAAATTTCCGCCTGGTATATCAGGACCGCGACGGCAACCCGCACGGAGCGGACTACAATGCCGATTTCAATCTGCGGACGGAAGGGGATATCGCCGCGGATGACAGCGTCGCCGCGGATGTGTCGGTGGTGGAAGCCGATGTGCGCACGGGCGACAGCGTGGTGCTCACCGCGCTCATAGCGGTCAGAGCGCAGGCGATCCGCCGCACCGAAGAGGAGTGCCTGGTCGACGCCGAAAAGTGCTATAAAACGACGGAGAGCGTCACCGTGCCCGTGCTCGCGGCGGCGAAGACGGTCAACGTGAATGTCACCGACGAGGCGGATGCGGGCGACATCGACGGGGTGCTGCTCTCCGATGTCCAGGCGACGGTCGTCTCGGCTGCCGCGGGAGACGGCGTCGTCATTGCGGAAGGACGGGTGAGGGCGTCCGTCACCTTCCTCGAAGACGGAGAGATCCGCTGCCGCGACATGCTCATCCCGTTTAGAGAAGAGGTGATCGCGGACGGTGTGAGCGAGGGAGACATCGTTTCGGCGTCCGCCGCGGTCAGGAACACGCGTATAGTGCTTGCGGGCGTTCCCGGCGCCAATGTAATACGCTTTGAGGGGGACATCGCGCTCAGAGTGCAGGCGTCGCGTCTTACGGAACACGACGTCGTACGCGACATGTTCATGCTGACGAACGAGGTGGAACTTGCGCGCGAGACGAGGAAATATGTCTTTTGCGGCGGGATGAAGTATACGACGGAAACGATCTCGGGCACGGCTTCGCTCGAAGGCAGAGCGGCTGCGGAGAGCGTCATCGCGATACCGTTCGCGCGCTGCGGTGCGGCAAAGGCGGAGATCGCGGACGGCGGTGCGCTCGTCGAGGGAGTGCTGGCGGCGGACGTCGTATACCGCAGCGAGAACGGGGTGGAATCCGTGCGCGCGGAAGTGCCGTATTCCTTGGAGATAGAGGGCGATCTCGGAGCGGGCGTCTTTGCGTCCTGTTTTGTGGAGAGCATCCGCGCCAAGGCGAAGAGGGGAGAGCTCGAGATCGAGGCGGAGATCGGCGTGCTGCTGCGTTCCGTGCGCTGCTGCGAGGCGGAGTTCGTGTCTTCCGTCACCGTCGGAGAGGAAAAGGAACGCAACGAATCCGCGCTCTCCCTCTACATCGTCGCGGAGGGGGACGGGATGTGGGACGTCTGCAAAGCGCTGACGGCAACTCCCGACGACATCATGGCGCAGAACCCCTCCCTTTCTCTCCCCCTCTCGGCAGGGGACAGGGTGGTGTATTTCCGCGCCCTGCAGTGATTTCACCAAGAGCGGACTGATTGCACAAAAGCAAGTTAATGTGTTGATTTTGTAAGATAAACGCGGTTTATTGCAGAAAACGCGTTGAGTCGAAAAGAAGAGTGCGTGCGGGCAAAACGGCATGGACAGCCGCTTTGCCCGCACGTTTTTCCGAGGGGATCACCCTCTCTTTTCCCGCGGCTGAACGCGCTCCCGCTTTTCGTTTTTCCGTCTCGCCCGATCTTTATGCGATGTGCAAAAACCGCAGGAAAGGACCGCTTCGAGGCAGGTCCGTTTTATTTCCGTCCGGCACAGTGTGTCAAAAAATGATTTTTGTTGATTTAATGTGCTAATTTAAAATTTTTTTATATTGCGGAAGTTGTCGATTTATGTTAGAATATGCAAGATATATAATTAGGGGAGATCTCAATGTCAAAACATGTTCTCAGCATAGCTCTTGACCTCGGCAGCGACACGCTGAAGGTGGCGTTTGCGTACAAAGACGGAAGAGCGGGAGCACGGGATGTCTGTTACGGCAAACTTTATTCCGACGAAACGGTGACGCGGACGGCGATCCCCGCGGTCGCGTTTTACGACGAGGACAAAAAGAAATGGTTGTACGGTAGCGAAGTCGGCGCCAGCAGCGGGCGTTCTTTCGTGAATGTCGTCAAAATCAAAAACCTGCTTTCCCTGCTCGAGACCGTTCCCGCGGCGACGGAGAAAGAGGAAGAGGCGTGCGCCGCAGCCACGATGCGCAACATCGCATATTATGAGCACGACGATCAGTTCCCGCGTTTCGCGTTTCCGAGAAGGAAGAACGGGAGGGTCTTTTCCGATCTGGTGAACAGCCGCCAGACTTTCTGTGCCGCGTCGTATACTCCCCGCGCCGTATGTGAGGAATTTTTCCGTTATGCGGCGGGCGTCGTCGAAAAGAAGATCGCGGCGCTGCAAAAGGAGAGCGGGTGCGATCTGTCCTCCCGTCAGATGGTGTTGGTCTATCCGCCCAAAGCCCAGGAAAGATACATCGACGAATACGAGCGTCTTGCGGAAAAGGCGTTCGGCATCCGCCCCAAGAAGAGGATCAACTCCATAAAGGCGATGAGCATGTACGCTATGCACGTCAAAGCCATCTCGTCCGGGGACAGGTTCCTCATCTTCGACATGGGCGAAGAGGACATCTCCGTGGCGAAGGCGTCGCTCATCCCGGACGCGCTGTCTTTCACCGACAGGCTTGCCGTCGACGCCGCGCACGGCCACAATGCGCCCTGCGACATAGGCGGCAACGATATAGACGAAGCGGTCGCGCGCAGGATAGAGGAGTTCATCCGCGTGAGCGAGACGCCGGGCACTCCGTCCTACGGCAAGGAAGGGCACATCGAGGAGAAGACGCTGGAGTCCAAGCAATATCTCTTCCTCAAAAACATCAAGGACGCCAAGGTATATCTCGGCATGTGCGGCAGGGACGACGCGTACGCGCCCATCGGGGTGCACCGTGCGCTGTTCATGCAGAGCAGGCTGACGGGCAGGGATTTCAGACGCTACATCGGCTGCGCCGAGAGGGCTGCGGCGGCTTCCGTGGCGGAAAAGATCTGCGCTTACATCATAGAAGAGCTGCGCCGTCCCGTGAACAGGGACGTGAACAAGATCATCCTCGCGGGCGGGGTCACGGAGACCTACGGTCTGGTGGATCACATCAAAAAGAAGATCGCGAGGGAGACGTCCGCCGTCGAGGTGCGCACCCTCGACTCCGACATGTGCGGAGCTCCGGGGGATTTTGCCGTTTCCGCGTATGAGGACTCGGTCTACGCCGCCGCCGCGGGCGCCGCGATCATGCTCGCGACGGGCTACGAATTGAAGACGGTGCTCGCGCTCTCTTACGGCACGTGGGTGATGGCGATCGTCGGGGGTTATTCCGTCAAGAGGCTGCAGCTGTTTGCCGAAAAGGGGGAGGAGATCCGCAAGGAGTATCTCAGCGAACCCGTAAAGGTGGGCAGCAACTGCTATGAGATCCTCGGCGACGAGATCCTTTCCACGCCGCTCACGCGCGCGGACATCGAGCGGATGACGGACAGAGGGGAGTCGGACATCTTCAAAAACACGGGTCTGGGCAAGGTCATGATCGTGGGCGAGCCGGGGACCGTCCAGCGCGAGAAGGCGGAAAGGCTCGCGGGACTCAAAACGATGACGGATGCGAAACTCAGATTTTTGTACCGCGGCAGGAACATCATCGTGCCGGCGACTCTTCCCATGTGCGAAGGCATCCGCATGGACTGCGACGGACGCGCGACGCCCATCGTAGGCACGGCGGGGTCTTTCAAACAGCACAAGGACGGGGCGGACAGGCTGCACCAGGTGAGATACGTTTCTTTCTCCGGCGGCAGATATCTCCCCGAGGGAGAAGCGTTTTTCGCAAAAGAAAAGGATATCGTGATGGATTCGGGCTTTAAGCCGTTCGATACGGGCATGGGAGGCTAAGAAGAATGAAGATCGGCAGCAAGGATTTCAGATTGGAAGCCAACGGCAATCTCGACGTGATGGGGCAGAGCAGCAACATCCCGAACGAGCTGCGCCGTTACGACAGGAAGATCGCGCAAAGCGGCAGGCTTGTCGAGACGCTGGACAGATATGACGATTTCGCTCTGCTCCGCATCCCGTCCAAGGATTACGAGAGCAAGGGCGGGGAATACGGCATAGAGAGGAGCGTGATCCACCGCGGCGGCGATGTCATATTGCGCCATCAGCAGGAGGCGGCGAGCAGACTGCTGCGGGAGCTGCGCGGGTTCGGCATGCTCGCGGATGTGGTCGGCAGCGGCAAGACGTACGAAGCGGGCGTGGTGCTCAGCGAGCTTGCGGTGAGAGGAAAGATGAGGTCTCTTCTGCTCATAGTGCCCGAGCCCATCCTCGACGATTGGCAAGAAGTGCTCGAGATGCGTTTCGGGCTGGGCAAGGGCGCGCTTTTCCGCGTGCACGATACGCTTTTTGCGGATGGGCTCGAGATCGAGGACGGCATCCCGAAGCGCCCCGTCATCGTCAGCACGGAGGATTTCGTCAAGTGGGACGACGCGGCGGCGAACGTTCTGTTTGACGTGATCGTCGTGGACGAAGCGCACCGTTTTTGCAGCGAAGAGGGGGAATACGCCAGGGCGATGCGCCTGCTTTCCCGCATGATGATGATCAAGAAGGAAGCGGAGCGTCCCTACTGCCTGCTCCTTTCGGCAACGCCGCACTCCGGCAACCTGGAAAAGATGTTCAGGCTGTGGTATTTCATACGGTGCAGAGGCGGCAATCCCGACGATTTCGAGGAGAAGGACGACAGCGCGCGCACTGCGGAGTACCGCGCGGAAAAGGAGTATTACAAGAGCCACGTCTGCAACGGCGCCGCCACCGTCATGGAATTCATCAAGAGGGGGGAAGTGAGCGCGGTGGAGACCCTATCTTCCTGCCGTGACAGGTTCGGAGAATTTCTCGACAAGCGCGGCATCCGCGCAAAGTATTACGGCGGCATGACGTACGGCGAGAAGAACGCCGAGGTCAAAACTTTCATGGACGAAAACGAGGATCTCCGCGGCGACATTTATAAGTTCGTTGCGGACGCCTATCACGACGGCGTGCTCGGCTCGATCATGATCAGAGGCGGAGAGAACGGGGTGAGCAAGACCAAGAACGTCGTCAACATTTTCTTCTTCCCCGTCGGCGGGCAGATGCCCCTGGGCGGCGTGATCACCGTCCCCGTCGGCAAATCCAGGACGGAGTGCTCCTTCCAGTTCGGCGAGCTTTACACCAAGGGGAGGACCTTCCCCGCCCGGCTGAACGGAGGGACGGAGGAACTCACGCTGGACGAGATCGCAGAGCTCAGCGTCCCGTCCTCCCTGCGCGGCGACGAAAGGGCGATCGCAGTCAAACACGAGCGCAACAACATGCTCATCCGTGACATCTTCGGGGGCGCGTTCGGAGCGGGCGACGGCACGGGCGACTTCGATCCGGAGCAGTTCCCCAAGCACGGCAGTCTCAGATATTATCAGGGTCTGCTCGGCAATTGTCCGCCCTCGGTGGAAAACAGGATCTATCCCGTCTTCGGCAGAAAGGGGATGAGCGACGCGCAGAAGGAAGATCTCTCCTTCCTGCAAAAACTGGAAACGGCAAAGGCGATCATCAGGAGCAATGCCGGCAAGCGCATCATCGTCTTCTTTGACTATTCTCAGAAGAGGGGGGCGGTGAGCGAACGCTTCATAAACGAGATCAGGAAGGAGAGTGACATCCGCGACAGGCTGCTCGTCGGCGGGAGCACCGGGCTGCAAAGAGAGTTCAACAAGGTGCAGGCGGAGTTTTCGGCAAAGGAGGACGCGGTGCTCGTCGTCACCTCTTCCGCGCTGACCGAGGGCGTCAATCTGCAGCAGTGCAACATCATCCTCAACTTCCAGGTCACGCCCGATCCCGTCGCGATGGATCAGAGCATAGGCAGAGTGTTCAGGATAGGGCAGAAGAACGACGTGACCATCTACTCCCTCGCGGACATGGAAAAGCTGGAGGGCTATGCGCTTGCCTATTTCTCGCGCATAGGGCTGATGTCCAGCAGCGGCGGCGACGCAACGATCATCGCGGGCAGCAACAGCGAACGCATGGTCGCGGTCAGATGCAGCATGTGCGGCAAAGTGTCGCTCTACTCGCAGGAAGAGTATGACAAGATGCAGAAGGATACGGACGACCCGCAGAACGGACTGTGGTGTACGGGCACGGCGGCGTGCAGGGCGGAAGACCCCCGCGGCACTCTGATGGCGAAGATCTCCATCTACGACTTCAAGTGCGACAGCTGTTCCATGATCATGTCCCGTTCCGCCGACGACGAGGGTTACATCTGCTTCGACGAAGTGCACCAGGGCAAGCTGTGCGTGTTTGCCGACAAGGACGGCGGGGACAGGCGCTACTACTGCAACAAGATCTGCGCGATGGCGCACTGCAACAGGTTCAAACCTCCCAAAGGGAAGAAGTGTCCCGCGCTGGAGCTCTACAAAAAGGACAGGACGGCGAATCCGACCACTCTTGCCGCGGAATGCGCCAAGTGCAACGACCCGGACTGCCCGCCCAAGTGCAGATATCAGGACGGTCCCGAGGGGATCGCGGCATGCTCGGTCTGCAACGAGTCGCTCTGTTCGCCTAAACCCGGCGTCTACGAATTCGACGACAAGTGGGAGATGCGCTGTCCAAAGTGCGGCGGCACCATCCGCCCCATCGAGGCGAGCACGTTTGCGACTTACATCCACGCGCTGTGGGATTTCCGCTACGATGACGGCTCCACGTTCTGCAAGCAGCTGAGCGCCGAGGCAGATAAGGTGGCGGAGGTCAAGACCATACTCGACATGCACGGCAGGGAGAAACAGGCATGATATACAGGATAGGCAAAGAGTACAAAGAGGCTTTCGACAGCATCTTCGACCTGTACGGTCCCGACGGGCTGCTTTCCGATGACAGGAGCATTACCGTCGGAGCGTCCGGCGGCAGGCGCGAGATCAGGACGACGTCCAACACTTTCGTCTACGATGAGCGCGCGGCGAAACTGGAAAGCGGCGACGGCAAACAGACCATAGGCAAGGACGGCGCGAGCTGGTTCGGCGCGTTGCGCCGCGGCGCCACGGGCGAGAACAACGCCGCAGATTGGACGGGGCTCATAGAAAGCGTGGCAAGGGCGTATCACAAGAGATATTCCCTCCTCGAATTCGAGCAGAGCGGCGCGCGTTCCGAGAGAGAGGCTGCGGACGACATCAGGAAGATAGGCAATGTCGTCAGCAGGTTTTTCCCCGGCAGGCAGGTGCGCATCGGCAGGATGCGCGAGGCGCAGGCGAACAATATCTACGGCGTCACTTTCCTCGCGGGGCTGAGCTCCGTGGGCGAATCCGTCCCCGTTCTTTTGAAAATGTATTTCCGTTCCGTGACGAGGCGGGGGCGCAAGCAGCTGGTGCCGATAGCAGGTGAAGAAGCGGAGCAGATAGACCGCAACATCATCGCCAACATAGGCGACGACGGCGGACAGGTCTCAGGCTCGGGGAAGGTCGCGTCCGGGATGATAAAAGACGTGCTCGGCGAGCTCAACAACGTTCTTTCCGCGGGCAACGCGGCGGACTATATCGTGCTCGCGGGCGAACCGGACGAAGAGGTCGTCGAGGATATGGTCCGCAACGGTCCGTGCGGCGTCGTGACCATCGTCGTGAAGACGGTCAAAGTGCTCGGCATCTCGCACGTCATCTGGACGGACGCGGTCTATAATGTCGAATTCGAAGGAAAGCAGGCGCTGCGCGCCGTCATCGGTATGAGCGGCACCCTCAGGCTCGTCTGCGCGAATTGCGGCGAACAGCTCGTTTCGGGCAACGTGATCCGCATCCCGGCGGAGGGCGGCACGCAGACCGTGGTCATCGACCTCGACAGGGCGGACCTCGGGCTTTCCGCAAAGGACGCGGAAGCCGCCGAAGCGACGATGAAAGGGCACATCGCAAAGAAAGAGTGCAGGATAAACGCCCGCGAAGGAATGAAGTGCGAGAGAGTCGTCTGCGACGGGCAGCTGCTCACCCTCACCGGCGCGGACGGCAAGAAGACCTCCGTCTGCAAGGACTGCCCGCACGAAGAGTGCACTTTCCGCAAGCAGGACGGCGCGGTCGCGCTCACGAAGGATCTCGCTTTCGTGCGCGACGCGATGACGCTGACGGACGCGTCGGCGGCGCACAAGTGCGCCTGCTGCGGCAGACAGTTCGAAGTGCTGCACGGGGACGGCGTCTGCGAGTTCTGTCACGACGCCATCATGGTCGCGGCGGCGGGGACGAAGTCGGCGGACAGCGACGCGCGGGAGGCGGCTTCCGCGGCGAAAAAGAAATATGTGCGGTTCTCTTCCGTGCTTTCTCCGGCAAGAAGGCTGGCGGGCGTCGGGAGAGGCAAGTTCTGTTTCGAGGCGGAGGACATCCTGCTCTTTGTGCTGGGCAGGAAGATATACATCCTCGACAAGAGCGCGGCGGGCGAGAAGGGTTACATCGATCCGCCGAGATACGCAGGCGAAGGACGCGGGATGTCCGGGCGCCGAAGGATGAGGTAGGAGGAAGGACGTGAACAGATCTACCGATTGGTCCAGAGCGACCACACGCAATTTGCAGAGCAAGAAGGGCATACTGTTCGCGAGCGTTGCCGTGGCTGCGGTGGCGGACATCGCGGCGCTGGCGGTGCTCCTTTATGAGGGCGCGGCGTGGATGTTCGTGCTGATCTCCGCGCTGATGCTCGCGGCGGATCTTGCGTTCCTGCTGCTTATTGCTGTTTCGAATTACAGGTTTAAGTACGCGCGCGCACAGTGGGTCGTCTACATACTGCTGACTCTTCTGCTGACGGCGGCGGCTCTTGTCGTAAACTTCGCTTTCGGCAGCACGTCCATGACGCTGCTTGCCGCGGCCGTCATCGCGGCGGTGCATGTCGTCGGCGTGATCGTGATATTCTTCGCCGCGCTGCGTGCCGCGGGCACGAGACGGAGCCCGGAGCTCCCCGGCATGGTGGTCGCGCTCGTCGTCCTGCTCATATGCACCGCCGCATACGCAGGCTTTACCATCGAAGGCGGCTATTTCGGTCAGGGCGAGGACAACGTCGTGCGTGCGGTGATCTTCGAAGAGGACGGCGACGGCTATGCGGTGACGGGAGTCAGCGAAGGCAGGGGTAACACCGTCGTCATACCCGAGAAGATCAACGGCAAAGAGGTCACGAGTTTCAGCGCGGAGCTGTTCGCGGACGACAGCATTGAAAAGATCGTCGTCGAAAGCGAGGAATATATCCCCGTGGACGGGCTCTCCGCCTCCCGGCTTTATGCGGGCTCGGTGAAGATGGAAGTGCACAAAAACAACATCGACCTCTACAAAGCGGCGTTGTACGACACCCGTTCTTCGTGGTCGAGAGGGTTTGCCGCCATCGCCAACGCCATGACCCCCATAGGGCTTGACGAGGGCGAAGTGTACATCACTTTCGCCTACGACGCGAGCGGGCTTTCGGAGGCGAGCGGCGATTATATCCCCACCTGGTTCGGCAGCGCGGGCGACAGGGCGGACATCTCCGAGATGGTCGGGGACATCCCGTATGCGGATCACAACGACGTGAATGACGTGAACGATCTGCATCATTGCTATCTTTACAACGGCCGCATGATCATGCAGGCAAGAGACTCCGAGACGGGCGCACTCTTTACGGGCGGCAGAGTTAACGGGAGCATGAGCCTGGATGTGACCTTCGAGAGAGTGTTCAGAGTGTCTCTCGGCGCGGGGAACGACACCAAGTATATCGCTCCGTCCGATTTTGCCGCCGCGGTCATCAACGGCGTGAGACAGAACTACTCCTATGTCACCGCGCCCATGGCGAATGATCTTGCGGCGCGGTTCCCGGAGCGTGAAGGTTTCGATCTTGCGTGGGATCTCGGCTTTGCGCTCGGCGGCATCTCCGACGACATTTCGGCGTCGCTTTCGACCGACAAGGCGCAGAGCAGTGTATCCTCTTTTGTGATGACTCCGGTCTGGACGATGCATTCGCCCGAGGTGAGCATCCTCGGCAGCGGAAACGTGACGAGCCTCACTTACGGCGATCCGCTCACCCTCGAGGCGGAAGTCATCGCGCCGTTTGACGGCTGCGAGTTCGTCTATGAGTGGAAGGACGCGGCAGACGAAGTGGTGTCTCAGGGCGAGACATATTCCGCTCTTCTCCCCCTGCCTGCGGACAGCGGCACCTATTCCCTCACCGTTACGGCAAAGGCGGATTCCACCTCCCTCACTTCCGAGGGCAGTGCGACAAGGCGTGTGAGCATAAGCAAACGGCAGCTCGAGCTGGAATGGAGCGTGCCGACGCAGGACAGCGGCAATGTGTACACCGGCTATGACTTCACTGTCAGCGCGTCTCCCGTGAATGCGGTCTCCGGCGACGATATCACCGTGACGGCGGATCCCGGCACGGTGCGGAATGCGGGCAATTACACCGCAAGAGCGACGATCGACGCGGAGTCCGGCGAAAAATATCGGCTTGCGGCAGGGACGGCGAGCATGGCTTTCTCCATTCTGCCGCACAGCGTGGACGCCCCCGAATGGGGGAGTGAGACGAGCTTTGTCTATGACGGAGAGTCGCATGCGCCCACTGCCGCGGTGCAGGGCGTCGGACCAGACGGCGCGCTGACCGTCACCGTTCAAGGCGGCGCGGTAAATGCGGGCAGCTATACCGCGACGGCTGCGATCACGGGCGAAAACGCAGGCAACTATGTCATCGTCGACAAAACGACGGAGTTCGAGATCACGGCGCGTCCCGTTACCGTCGAGTGGACGGGGCAGACCTTCACCTACAACGGCGGCGTGCAGCATCCGACCGTGCAGTCCGTGAACGGAGAAGTGGAAGGGGAGGAGAGCGATGTCATCGCGCTCATCACCTATTCCTATACGGATTGCGTGAACGCGGGCACGCATACAGTCACGGCACAGATCGCGGACGGCGAAAACTACAAGTTCGAAGCAGAGCAGGCAAAAGAGTTCGAGATCGACAGGATGGCGCTCGAGATCAACGCGCGCAACGCCGAAAAAGTGTACGACGGCAAGACATACGGTTTCACCACTGCGGACATTTCCGTCGGAACGCTCGCGGACGGCGACAGCCTCTTCGAGGTCGTGAGTTCCGTGACTGCGGGCGGCGCGGGTGCGGCTGCCGTCGATGCGGGCAGCACGGAGTTCGAGCTCACGCTCGGTCACGGCGAAAAGTATGAAAACTATTCCGTCAGCGGCGATCTGACCGCCACGCTCAAGATCAACAAGCGCACGGTCACGATGACTTGGGAGAGCACTTCCTTCGTCTACGACGGCACCGCCCGTCATCCGAAAGCGGCGTCGGTCGGAGGTGCGGTCTCCAGTGAGGAAGAGAGCGTGCGCGGGTCGATCGTGTACGGCGGCGATACGAGCGCGACAAAAGCCGGCAGCTACACCGTCACGGCAGAACTCCCCGATGACAGCAACTACACCTTCTCCGCCGCGCAGAGGAAGACGTTCGCGATCGCGAAGCGCCCCGTCACCGTCGTGTGGACGGAGCAGACCTTCACCTACAATGGCGGCGTGCAGCATCCGACCGTGCAATCCGTGGACGGAGAAGTGGAAGGGGAGGAGAGCACCGTCATCGGGCTCATCACCTATCTCGGTACGGCGGACTGCGTGAATGCGGGCACGCATACGGTCACGGCGCAGATCGCGGAGGGCAACTATACATTCTCCGTCCCGCAGAGCAAGACGTTCGAGATCGAGAAACTGGCGGTCACCGTCGAGTGGGCGGAGCAGACCTTCACCTACAACGGCGAAGTGCAGCACCCCCGTGTGCAGTCCGTGAACGGCGAAGTGGAAGGGGAGGAGAGCATCGTCATCGGGCTCATCACCTATTCCTACACGGATTGCAAGAACGCGGGCACGCATACGGTCACGGCGCAGATCGCGGAGGGCAACTATACCTTCTCCGCCCCGCAGAGCAAGACGTTCGAGATCGCGAAACTTGCGGTCACCGTCGTGTGGGAAGAGCAGACTTTCATCTACAACGGCGAAGTGCAGTATCCGACCGTACAGTCCGTGAACGGCGCTGTCTCCGACGAGGAAGATATTGTGCTCGGTGCGCTGATCTACGGCGGCGACACCGCGGCAACGAACGCAGGCGGCTATACCGTGAATGTCACCCTGCCCGAGGAGAGCAACTACAAGTTCGACGCGGAGCAGTCAAAAGAGTTCGCGATCGCTCAGCGCGGCGTGACGCTCGTGTGGGAAGAGTCGAGTTTCGTCTATGACGGCAACGCGCATCATCCGAGCGTGGTGTCTGTGGAAAACGCCGCCCCAGGTGAAGAGGCTGTATTGCTCGGAAAGATAGAGTATTCGGGCAATATTGAAGCGACCGACGCGGGCGGATATGCCGTCACGGCAAGCATCGCCGACGACAATTACACGATCACGGGCGGCGGTGAAAAGGCATTTACCATCAGCGCCGCACCGGTGTCCGTATCCTGGTCCGGCACGGAATTCGAAGAGGACGAAACCGCTCATTTTCCGGAGTTCATCTGTGATTTTGAAGGTATAAAGGTCGAGTTTGAGTATTATGAGGTGATCGACGGCGAGCGCGGCGAGAAGCTGGAAAGCGCGCCGTCGGCAGCCGGAAGTTATATCGTGGTCGCGGCGATAGAAGGCGCGGAGAATTTCATCGTGGACGGGGAGACCGAGTGCGCATTCACGATTGTCGCGGCGCAGGATGACGCGGAGCAAAACGGAGGGGAAAGCATATGAAATGTTCCAAATGCGGGTTTGAACAGGACAAGCCGTTGGAGACTTATGACGGCAGGCTGTGGTGCGTCAGCTGCCGCAAGCCGCTGACCAACAGTACGCCGAAGTTCACCTTCACGGTTGACGGAGAAAAGCTGTTCGAGCTTTCCGAGATATACTACTACAACTATCTGACGAAGGCGTCGCGCAGCGTGGCGTTCTCGGACAGCCCCTCCGGGAGCATGGCGGACATGCTCGCCGCCGCCGAAGAGGCGCGCGGGCTCATCGTGAAAGCGGTCGCCTATTGCACCGACGCGGCGCGGCTCGGCGATCCGAGGGCGGTCGCGCGGCTCGCCTATTATTACGATATGGATTACGCCGAGCCCGACCGCAACGAAGCCATGAGGTGTAAGATCGCGGCGGATTACTACAAAGCGGTGTGCTGCTGCACCGATGACGTGGCGGGGATGCGCCGCGAAGAGGGCTGCCGCGGCATGACGAGCGCGGAATGGAACGCCTTGCAGGTGGATGCGGCAACGCGTATGATGCGCATGCTGGCGTCCGCTCCCAACGGGGTGCCCGGCTATAAGAACACCGCGAAGCTGCTCGACGAGATCAGATCCGTCACGGGCAAGGACATCCCCGCGCCCGAGAGCGCAGTTGCCGGCAGGCAGAATGCGGCGATCGCCACCGAAAGGATCCTCCGTTCCTGCATGAGCAATACGCGCGCGCCCCTGGTCGCCGTATGCGAGATGACGGCGGAGGAGCTTGCGCAGCTGTTCGACAAGGAATTCGCGCGGAGCATGATGAAGAAGGTGACGATGATCCTGATCACGGGCACGGAAGAGGGCAGAGAGAGCACGGGGCTCACGGAAGAGAAGGGCATGGCGAGCGCGATCAAGCGCGTCGACGGCTCGGCTTATCTCATGATCCTCAACACCCAGGGCAAGCACGCGCTCGGCAAAAGCAAGGCGAAGAGGATAGTGAAGCTCTTCGAGGCATACGGCAGCGGCACCAGCGCCTACACCGAAGAGGTCATCCGCGGGTGTCCGGGAGGATGCACTCTTTACGACGACGATTTCATCATCCATATGGGACAGGGCGTGATGGGCGGCGTGAAAGCCGCGGCAGACAGGCTTATGGACTACATCAACGACCGCAGCGCGGAAGCGTGACGCGGTGAGGCACAAAAAAAGAACGACGGAAAACAAAGGAGAAGCTCAAATGGCAGAAAACAATGTATCTGTGAACGAGATCATAAACGTGCTCAAAGCGGCGGGTGTGGACATCGACCGCGATTTCGCCATCGCGTTTTCGCGCGGGTTTGCGAGCGCCGCATGCGGGAACACCGCAAATAAAGCGCTGGAAGATATGGATGTCATCACGCGCGCGGGGATCAATGCGGGCTACACCCGCGATATGAAGCGCGCTCTTGCCGATCTTATGGAAGTGATCGCGGATGCGGCAAAAGAGAGAAGGAAGGGCGTGAGCGTGAAGGAGGAGCGCGAGCTCGAAGCCAAGCGCGCGGAGATCATGAGCGGGCTCAAACTGCCTTCCTTGGTTTCCGCAAACGAGGCGAAGAAGCTGACGTTGCAATATATCGACGTCGCGCTGCGCGCCATCCCGAGGATCAAAAACGAATATCCGCATCTGGGAGAACATCTGGATGCGAGCGAAAAGGTGCTCTCCGAGCTGAGACAGCAGGTGGAGAGCGTGCGCGACGGCACCACCGCGAACGCACTGGCGAAGGCGGACGAGATCAACACCATCCTGCGCGACTGGCGCAAGAATGCGAGCGGCGCGGTGCTCACGCACGAGGATGTTGTCATGCTCGAGGACGCCCGCGCGATCGCGGACGAGTGGGCGCGTCTGTGCGAGCCGCTGTCCTCCCGCAACAAAGTGAAGGCGGATGACCGGCGTCTCATTTACATCGTAGACCTCATCGACAATGACACGACCGCGGGAAGGAACAGACTGGAAAGCCTGAAAGCCAGCCTCGGTGTGTATCAGGACAAGCTCGACAAGCGTTTCGAGATGAAAGAACTGGAAAGTGAGATCGCGGAGATCGCGGAAAAACGCGGCGAAAAGGAAGGGGAGATGCGACAGCTTAAGAGGGACTGGCAGAACGGGCGCATCCCCCGCAGCGAAAGCGTCACCGTCCTCACCAAGCGCGACAGGCTGACGAAGGAGATCGACAGGCTGAAAGACAGAGAAAACAAACTCTATGCCCGAAAGGACAAGAGGACGGAATCACTCACTAAAGCGCAGGAAGTCGTCGATCTGGTCAACGAGTACATCATATGGCCTCTCGAGAACGCGCTGGAAGACAACCCGGAGCTGTTCCGCAGTCTGACGGAAGGTCCCTCTCCCGCGCTCCGTGCCGCGATGGAAAGAGAAGGATTGAAGATAGAGCCGATAAACTTTGCCGCCGTCATGGATCTTGCCAAGGGCGTGTTCAACGGCGAAGAACTGGCGAGGATCATGATCCAGATCAAAAACATAATAATGGGCTACCACATCGGCGACAAGAATCTGGACACATTCATCGAACGCGTCGGCGGGCTTGCAGAGACATCGCAGAAGATCAAGGACGACCTCGACGCTTTGAAAGCGATCCCCACCAATAAAAACAAGAGCGACGAACTCAAGCAGGCGGCGAAAGACGCAGCGGACAAGCTCGATCAGGAATGGGGAATCGACGATGAGGAGGAAGAGCCCGTCTTCGAGGACGAAGAGGGAGAGAAGGAATTCTCGTTCCGCAATCTGAACCCCGGCGACCTTTGAGATGATGTGAAGAGGGGAGTGTGAGCGATGCTTACCTATAACGATATCGAAAAGGCAAGGGCGGCTTATTTCGGCAGCGTGGACGTCGTCGGGCTCAAGCGGCATTGCGAGCAGATGAAGAGGGTGCTCGCGGGCAGCTGGGCGGATAAGTCTACCAAGAAGTATGCGGCGGCTTTCATGTACAAGACCGCATGCAAGTCGCTCATGCTCGTCTATTTCGGCAGCGGCGTGTACAGAGAAGATGATTTCAACGTCCTCAAAACGTTCGTAGAGGGCGCTGTTCCCGACGCGGAGCGCGTCGGCTTGCCCGACACGTGCCGGGTCCTCGGCAACTGTCTCACTTTTGCCGAAAAAGTGAATGCGGTCATGAAGGACGTCGCCGAAGTGAGCGCGCGCGTGCATGACGACGGGTGGAAGTGCGTGGCACGTTCCGCGGAGGAGTGCAAAGAGGCGGCGGCGGTTTTTGAGGAAAAGATCGCCACGCTCACCGAAGACGACGAAGAAGGATCCCTCTTCGGCAAGGGCGTCGTGTGCCCCGATTTTGTCGATGAAGCCGTCGAATATCTTCGCCGCGAAATGGAGTTCGCCCGGGCGCATGCGGATGAGTTCGAAGACAAAAGCCTGAGGAAGATCCTGCGCGAAAAGGTGGTCTTTGAGGACGACGAGCGCAAAAAAGGCTGGGAAGTGACCCAAAGTGCGGGCGCGCTTTACGGCGGTCTTGCTTCCGTGCACGTCCTGTGCACCCCCTTTACGGACGAGCTCAAGCTCTTCGTCGCGGCGCACACCGATGACGGCAGCGTCAGGCTGGCTTCCGCTTCCGCGGCGGATCTGCTCACTTCTTCTTCGGCGGATCGCGACAAGCTCGCGGACGCGCTGGTGAAGATGAGGGTGGACCTCATCGTGACGGGCATCACCGCTTATCTTACGGAAGAGGGGATGGAGCCAGTCATCGGGATGCTGCTCGGCATAGGCAGAAAGGGCAGGAAAGTGTACGTCATGGACACTTCCGGCGCCCGTCCCGTCTATGACGCTTTCGTGGAAGCAGCCAGGAAGAGCGGCGCCGCCACCGATGTGGATTTCGCCTATCTCGGGATGCCGAAATATACCAGCGTGATCAAGCGGCTGCAGGAGAGCGAGATCATCGGCATGTCCGCGGAGGACACGGAATTCGTGCGCAAGAAGCTGCCGTTCATGGGATATGTCGGGTTCAACGCCATTCTTTCCTCGCGTTCGGACAGCTGGCGGGAGACGGCGCAGGAGCATTCCGACAAGAATGTTTCCGCCGCCAACAAGTATATCCCGTCCCTCCCGGATCAGGAGCTTTTCATCGACGATGACTGGGGCGACTATTCCAAGAATATAGCGGCGGTCGAGTCGCAGCGGCTGTGTTTCGATTACGACGACATCCCCATGTTCAACGAGGCGAACATCCGCAAGATCACGGAGTCCACCGCGATAGGCGTCATCGCCAAATGCGGGCTCATCAGCGAATATTGCCTGCTGCGCGGGGCGGACAGATCCACCTGGGAGACGCTGAGCAGAGAGGAGATGTCCGAGAGAGTGACGGAAGCGACGCGGCTCGTGCTCCGCACGCTCGGCATCATCAAAAAACCCGTCGTCGAAGTGCTCGACAAGTTGGATACCAAGGGGGCGGGAGGCATCTGCTACAACGGCGGCGAGAGGATAGTCTATCTTTACAGATGCGTGAAGAATTACGACTGGATGCGCGGCGCTGTCTGTCACGAATGCTTCCATGCATTGCAGCACAAAGCGATGTACGGCGGCTGGTTCGATTGGCTCATGCGCGAGTTCGGCGTCACCCGAGGCAGAGTGAAGCAGTGGAGGGTCAACAGCCTCGGCGACGAAGACGGCGGCATCAAGGGCAAATACTTCCAAATAGACACAAATGAGACCGCTTATCTGGTGCAGATCTTCGAGAGCGACGCGCGCGCTTTCGAGTTCGATTGCGCAGAGGCGGCAAACGCGGTGAGACACACCATAGATTTCGAATAAAACAGGGGGGGATACGGCATGAGTATCATCGATTACATTTCCGAACTGCTGCACCTGGACAACGTGTCCGACACAAAACTCATGGACCTTTGGGCGGGTTACGGCAGGAACACCTTCTATCTGACGCAGAGCGGAAAGGACGCGGCAGGGTCGATCGCGGAGGGAGTGATGCGCACAATGCTGCTGCGCCGCGGCAAGCCGGGCAATACCGCTTTGGTCGGGAGCAGCAAACGCCCGGATGCGGAGCAAAACCTCGTGGGAGGGAACAAATTCGACTGGTACGAAGAGATAGAGTACAATAGTGCCGAAAAGGTAAAGGATCCCGGACGGCTCAATTCCTTCATCGACGACGCCTATAAAGCCATCAATCTCAAAGGCAACAACCCCGTTTATCTCACGGTGGGCGCTCTTGAGTGGAAGATCGCCACGAAATACGGGGCACAGACCGTGCTCACGCCGCTGCTCATCTTCCCGGTGAGACTGGTGCGTTACGACGAACTCAGCCCCGTGTGCATCGAGTTCGTGGACGACGACGCGCACTTCAATCCCTGTCTCTATCACCGCTTGCGCAGAGACCGCGGAGAGGCGCTGGCGAGGAGTTTCCCCCATCCCAACGGCAACGAGCCCGATCAGGATTTCGACGACGCGCTCGATCTCACCAGGTTCATGCCGAAAACGGGAGAATTCGACTTTTCTTATTTCGACGCGGTGGAGAGGTTCGTTTCCGGACGTGCGGCGGGTTCCGACGGCAGCACCGTCTTTGCCTTCCGCAAGGACGTCGTGGCTCTCGTCGCATACAATCACGATGAGATGTGCATGTACTTCGACATCATGCGCAACATCGATCTCATCGAAAATCATCCCCTCGTGGCAAGGCTATTCAAGAAGGGCAAGGCGCCCGCCCTCTCCGCAAAACGGAATGACATGAGGTTGGTACTTGCCGCCGACAGTGTGCAGCAGGACATCATCTCACGCGTCGTCAGCGGTGAGTCCATGGTCATCAAGGGACCTCCCGGCACGGGCAAGACGCTCACCATCGCCAACATGATCGGCGCGCTCATGGACGAAGGGAAAAACGTCCTGTTCGCGTCCGAAAAGCTCTCCGCGCTGAGTGAAGTTTATGCAAAGCTCCCCGCGGAACTCAGAAAGTTCGCCCTCCTTCTGGAAGGGGAGACCGAGGCAAAAGCGGCAAAGATCAGCCGCAAAGAGATCGTTACGGATCTCCGTCGCGTCGTGGACGAGAAGAAGAAATTCCGGCTCTCCGACACAGCCGTTAAGGAGCACGGAGAGGCGGAATCTTCGCTGGAAGCGGCGTTTAACGCTCTGAATGCATATGTAAACTTCATGTTTGAGCAAAAAGGCAACATCGGGCTGGGGCTCTACGCCATCCTCGACGCCAGCATGAAGAACTCCCATCTGCCGTATGCCGAACTCACCGCTTCGCCCGCGAGCTTGCTCGACGTGAAAGCGGAGGAATACTATAACATGAAGCTCCGCGTTGCGGAAGCGGACGTGATGTTCGACCGCATGACCGACGACGGCAGGCACGTCATCGAGAAGTGTCCGTGGTACGGCGTCGGGAAGGACACGCAGACGGAGACCGCGCTGCGTGACTATGCCGTCCTGGCAAAGGAAGTGAGCAAGCTGCTCGCCGTTGCGGACGGGAAACTTTCGGCTTATCCGGGGCTCTCTTTCGACGGGGTGTCCCTCTCTGCGCTGCGCTGGCTGTTCGCCGGCGAATACCGCGCGGAAGAGGTCGAGGCTGCCGCCGAGGCGGTCGAGAAAGAGCGACGCGCTCCGACGGGCGCCGTCGAGAATGTGAAAAATGCGCAGAAAAAGTATGTCGAGGCGAAAGCCGCGGTCCCTGCCGGGTTCGTCTTCCGCGAAGGGCAGGACGCGCGCTCGCTTGCGGACGACCTCGATATACAGCTGACGGCGGATGAGTTCCCGGTGGACACGGCGATGCTGGTGTGCGGGCACGAGAGGCTCTTCCTCGGCACGCGCGGCACGGGGCTGACTTCCGCAGAAGCGGAGCAGCTGCTCACCTATGTGGATTGCCTGGACACCAATGCCGACAGGGCGGGCGGGCTGTGCATGGAGATCAGGAAGGCGTTCTCCGAGGAAGCCGAAAAGGCGTGCGGCAAGCTGCTCGCGGAGGCGGCGGAGAAACTCGCGCCCTACATGGACACAGATGCGAAAAAGCCCGGCGCGTTCGATTTCGCCGCCAGATCCCTCTTCAAAAAACTCGCCGCGGAAAGCTATGTCAAGGGCATCTCTTTTGCCGACATCGTGGCGGCGGCAGCGGCGTACGGCGAATTGAAAGCGCTGGACACCGAGAGGATCGGGATCATAAACCACATCAACCAATGCTTCGGAAAGGCACTTGACGATGACGAAACGAAGTGTTTAAGTGTCGTTTTGAAATATTGTCGCGAAAAAGGCAAGGATGTCAGACGCATAGTCGAAGAGCTCATGCTCTCCAAGGACGCGCTGACGGCAGCGATCGCGGCATTCGAAAAGATGCCCGACGGGGTCACCGTCGGAGACGTCAAAGCCGCGCTCCGTCTCGAGACGGAGACGGACAGACTGCATGCGGCGCTTGCCGCGATGGGCAGGGCTTACGCCTTCGCCGGCGAGGTGACGCGGGCGGACGCGCCGCGCGTCGCGGCGACTGTCTGCGCGCTCTTCGAGATCTGTTCCTCTCCCTATTTCGAATACAAGAGCAAGGACGAGGCGGCAAACGTTCTGCTTTCCTTCCGCGCTCCGGAGGCGGAGGAGATCATAGTCTGCATCGGCAGGCTCGCGACGGCGTTCGGAAGGAAGCATTTCCGCAACCATTACACCGTGCTGCCCCTCGAAAAGTGCACCCTCGGCGATTGGCGCTTTTTCGTCCAGGAGTCGTCTTCGAGGAATGTGCTCGGCGCCGTTCAGAATTTCGCGGCGCTCAAAGAGACCTGTCCCGCGCCCTTTGACCTCAGGATGTTCTTTGCGGATTTCGAGAGAGAAAAGGCGCGCCCGGGTAGCTTTGAAGACATCTTCGAGCATTCCTTCTTCAGGACGCTCGGCGACGCCATCCTGCGCAGGTACGCCTCATCCCGCAACGGGCTCGGGTCGAGGATCACGGACAGCCTCGAGGCATTCGGTGAGGCAGAGAAAAAGCTCGCCCGCGTCAATGCCAAATTCGTCGAGGACGCGTGCATGAAACGCATCGTCGAGGACGATCCGGATTTCGGGTTCGTGCATGCCGACAGGCCGCGTGAGGGAGACAACACCGTGCGCAAGCTGTTCAAGGAGCAGCCCTGCGCCATAATGAAGCTGATGAAGTGCCTCATCCTCTCGCCGTCTTCGGCGAGCCTGCTGTTCCGTCCGAAGGAATACAACGATTTCGACATCGTGATCGTGGACGAGGCGAGCCAGCTGAAGCCCGTGACGCTGCTGCCCCTGCTTTTCAGAGCCAAGCAGTGCGTCATCGTCGGCGACGAGCATCAGATGCCGCACATCGAGCATTTCCGGACGCAAAACGTCGCCGCGGCGGGCGAGCAGGAGTCGGAATACGATCCGCGCATTTCCGCGCTCAGTCTCGCGCTTGCGAACGAACAGTTCACGGTGAAGGAGCTGGTGTGCCATTACAGGAGCGCGACGGAGTCGCTCATCGCCTTCTCGCAGAAGATGTTCTATCCCAACATGCGCACCTTCCCCGCCACGGTGCCCAAGGCGGAAGGGGAGCTCGGTTTCGAGGCCATCTATGTGGACGGCGCGGTGTTCGCCGACCGCAGGAACGAGCAGGAAGCGGCGGTGGTCGTGGAGTGTCTGCGCAAGCATTTCGCAAAGCATTACGACGAGAAGACGGGCAAACTTGCGGAGTCGGTGGGCGTCGTCGCGTTCAACGATGAGCAGGTGAAGTGCATAGAGGATCGCGTGGCGCGCGACAAGGAGCTCAGCAAAAATATCGCAAGGGCGAAAAGCGTTTCCGGCGACGTCCCGGAGAAGACGATATTCTTCCGCACGGTGGAAAAAGTGCAGGGGCTGGAAACGTCGCATCTCATCCTGTCCATGACCTACGGAAAGGCGGAGGGCGCCTCGTCTCTGAACAGATTCGGCGACCTCAACAACGACCGCTACGGCGTCAACGTCTTCAATGTCGCGATCACCCGCGCGCAGAAATTCGTCACCATGGTGCAGTCGCTGCATTCCTATGAGATCACCAACCCGAACATCGGTTTCATCAAAGATTATATGCAGATGGTGGAGCGGTTCGGTGAGGACGACGGCGAGGCGCAGTTCGTTTCCGCGCCCGTCAGAGACGGTTTCGTGCGCGATGTCGCAGCCGCCGTTTCCGAGCGTTTCGGCATACCGCAGGACAGGGTGGTGACGGGCTACGGCGTCACGGAAGGCTCGGTGCGCATCCCGATCGCGGTGCTTTCCGAGGACAAGCATTCCGCGCTGTTCGGCATCATGTGCGAGACGGACATCGGCAGGAGATATAATTATGTGGACTATAATGTCAGATACAGCGATATTTTGTCGCACCGCGGATGGAAGCTTTACAGGCTGAATATCCTTGATTGGTTCGATCGGGGAGTGGAGATGCCGCAGGCGATGACGGAATTCATAAAACAAAACATCCGATAAAGGAGGGATCCTCAATGAGAGAAAGAGACAACGGACAGAGAACGCGCGAGGGCAGCCTCAGCCCCATGGAAGAAGAACTCCTCGCCGCTCACAAAAAAATGGCGCAGGAGGAGCGCAAACGCGCGCTTGCGAATCAGCTTGCGGGGCTGGACAACAGGATCACCGAGATCGCGGAAAAAGCCGCCGATTTCGTGATGCAATACGGCGAGAACGATTTCCGCGCACAGATGCTGCTCATGTTCCTCGACGTCGCGGTGGAGATGAAAGAGATGGTCAAAATGTTCGATTCCGTCAACATGGCGACGCAGTTCATCTATGAGTGCACGGATTTCATCGATGAATCGCTCAAATTCAACTTCGACCTGCAAGACAGGTCTCTTGCCACAAAGTACGGTCCTTTCCAGCGTCTTGCCATCCGCATCAAGAACAAGAGGACCATCCGCAACAACAACAATCGTATGCGCGTGATCATGAGCCAGATCGCAAGCCAGCAGACCATGGCGCGCGATATGGTGGACAGCATGCAGTATTCCTGCACCAAGATGAGGGAGTCCATGGAGCGCGCGACGAAGAGGAGAGCGGCAAGGGACGCCAAACGCGCGGAGAAGGGCGAACACAAGACGGTGCTTTCCAACAAGAGCGCGGGCGCCGAAATGGTCGCGGCGATCATTGCGCGGAAGCGCGCGGAGACGGGCAAGACCGCGGACGCGGGATCCTTCGGCGCCTCGGCGGGGACTTCCACCGCATCCGCAAGCGACGACTTCACCAACATCGACGACGTGACCTGATTCGTCGGGTCGCCAAAAGGAGGCATCCATGGCAGGATTGGGCAAGAACGTTCCGCCTAAGGCCGCGGGCAAGGGCGCGGACACGATCGATTCCCTGAAAAAAAATCTCGGCACCCTGCTCAGCGAGATACGTACGATCCTGGCGGGCAGAAAGGACAAGAACGATCTCCGCGAGGAAGAGCGTCAGGCTTTGCGCGCCAAATATTCGCAGGCGGCGCAGATCTCCCGCACGCTTTCGCAGCGCTGTACGGATCAGGAGGAGAGGGAACTCTTCGAAAACAATTTCCGCAAACTCAGCGCGGCGGCGGCAAACTACGGCTCCGTCATGAAGAGCAAGGTGCCGGACACCACTTTCGACGACGTCAAAGGGCTCGAAAACGTCAAGAAACTTGTCAAGAGTTTTCTCTTCATGGCGCAGAACAGCGACATTCTGAAGTACTACAAGATGGAAGGCGGGCTCGGGATGCTCATGTACGGCGCCCCCGGCACCGGCAAGACGATGTTTGCGGAAGCGATCGCAAACGCGATGAACCTGCCCCTTTTCATCGTTACGCCCGCCGACATCTTCAAATCCTATGTCGGCGAATCCGAACAGGCGGTCAAGCAGATATTCCAGGAGCTCGACGCCTGCCCGGACGGCGCGATCCTCTTTGTGGACGAGTGCGAGTCCATTTTCAGCCGCAGGACGCAGGAGACGCGCGACTATAAGGCGGCTGTCACCACGGAGCTGCTGCAGCGCATCAACGGGTTCGGGGGCGACGGCTCGAAGCGCATCATGATCGCGGCGACCAACCGTCCCGACGTCATCGACCCGGCATACCTCAGGTATAAGCGTTTCTCGCACCTCATCCATGTCACGCCGCCCGACAAAGAGGCAAAGCGTGCCATCATTGAGAGCAAACTCAAAGGCATAGAGCTTGCCGATGTCACCGTGGACGACATCCTCGCCATGAGCGAACATAAAAAGATGCACGAGGGTCCCATCGGCATGATCGCGGTGACCGACGCCTATTATTCCGCCGCCGATCTCTGCGGCATCATAGAAGAGGCTTGCCGCCTCGCCATCGAGAAGATACAGGCGGAAGGGCTCGGCACTCACATCCCGCTCACCCGCGCCATGTTCGAGACGGCGTTTGAAAAGATCCCGCCCAGCATCTCGCGCAATCTGCTCATGCAATACGAAAACTTCCGCTGAAAGCGCGCCCGCCCCGCCCGCGTTTCCCCCGCGGGGCAGGGCAGAGAGCCGTTCCGAGGGCGCGCTTCGGAAGAACGATCGCTTAGATCAAGGAAAGATCCCGTTTATAAAGCGGGATCTTTTTATATCGGCAAGAGTGCTCTGTCACGTTGAGGCGGAGGTTATAAGCGGCATAAATGGATTGTCTACAATAAATGAATATTTATAATATATAAAAGCGCTGCGGTCAAAAACTGCCGGTCAGTTCTCGCCTATGCCGAGAAGCTCGTCGGCGGAGACAGAGAAAATCGCGCACAATTCACGTATGGATTCGATGTCCGGCTCGGTGCGTCCCTGCTCCCAAGAGGCGTATTTGTTGTGTGAGCAACCGAGCAGTTTTACGACATCCTTTTGCTTCATCTGCCGTGAAGAGCGAATTTCCCGTAAGCGTTCGTTGAACATATATTCCTGCATAGTTTAATTCTATTAAAAGGGCAAACCATATGTTGACATTACCCAAAATGGGTAATATAATATCGATATGGATATCTATGAGTAGTTAAATACTCGAGAAATATAGCACAAGTGAGGATTGTTTATGGCAAGACAGGCAACGTTCAAAGACTGGAAAGACACCGGCGGGATGCAGGCACAGTGGAAGGACATGATCGACGCGGCGACGAAAGTCAAAAAGAAGAAGATGCTGCTGTCGTTGATCCCGTGGATAGGGCCTTTCGTTTGGGGATGGCAGGGTATCATATGCATGGATTATCTCCAGATCCTGAAAGAAAAAGAGCCCAAAAGCATAAGTTTATATCGTCTTTTTATCAGGTTCAACACCCTGTTCATCTCGCTCATCCTTGAAAAGATCTACACCAGCGACATCAACAAGGTCATCAAGGTCATGGGCATTGAGAAATACCGCGACCTGTTGGTCTGATGATGATACTGAAAGAGAGAAGTTTTATGAAAAAGAAGGATATATCAGTGCCCGAGGGCGCGCTTGCCGCGGACGCGGCGGAGTGCGTCTCTCATAAGGGGCTTCCCGCGGTTTATGAGTGCGACAAGTGCGGCGCACCCATCTGCGACAGCTGCTACGACGCTTTCACTCTCGAAGACGAGGGTGAGGAATTCCATTTCTGCGCGGATTGCTACAAAGGCTTCATCGCGGCGGAAGCGGAAGAGGCGGTCTCGCTGAAAAAGATGATCGTGCGCGAGTTCATCGGCATCGCGTTCGGTATGGTGGTGGGCTTCATTTTGGGGCTGGCACTGGGCATGGATACGAATGTGTTGGCGCTGCAGATCCTGCTGCCCATCCTCGGCACGTTCGTCGGCGGTTCCTTTGTCACGATCGTCAAGAAGATCTACAACTCCTATCAGCTCAACAAGGACACTAGCGGCGGGGATTCGTCGTGGGTGTTCAACCTTTTCACGGCTCTGTTCATATGCGCCGGATACATAATCATCTCGCCGTTCACGACGATCTATCGTATCGTCGTCCGTGTGCAGGACAGACGTGCGCTGGACGAAATGCTGGCGCAGGTCGCGCAGGTCACGAACGCCGTAGATGAATTCGTGCAGCGCGTCGCGGAAGCGGCGGCAGCAGCCGTGGCGGGGAGCATGGCGCTCGAAGCGGCGGCATCCGGTGCGGACGCAGGCGTTGAGATCTCCCTCGACGACATCGCGGGCGAAGGCTTCGAGATCGCCGAGAACGGCGAATTCCTGAGGAAGGTCAGGTACAGATAAGAAGCGAGGAGGTAGACATGAGGATTTTTGTTCCCGTTGGGAAGTTTGCTTCTGAAGAAGACGATGCGGCAGAACGCCGCCGCAGGCTCGCCAAGGCGCTGATGGACGGGGAGGAGATCTCAGTCTCCCCGACCGGCAACGTCTTGACCGAGGAAGAGAAAGATCTCTCATCATCCGGGCAGAGCATCGTAGTGCCGGAAGGGAAACTTGCGTGAGATGAAAAGCATTTATTGGTATGAGAACGACAGGCAGCTGCTGGCGGGCGAAGTCGCGGCGATGAAGAAATTCTTCCCCAACTTCAAGCTGATGAAGCTCCCGGACGGCAGGCTCTATTGGCGGGGCACGGTCAATCCTCTCGGGGATGCCGGCAGCGTGTGGGATCTGATGGTGATCTATGACAACAACCATCCTCACACCGACGGAGTCAACACATACGGCGGGTCCATCGACGTCTATCCCGTCAAGCCCAACCTTGCGGAGCTGCAGAAAAAGCTCGGCGACGTCAGCATCCCGCACATCTATTGGAAGAACAACTATAAAGACGCGTTCATCTGCACCGTGAGGGCAAACGAGTTCAAGGACTCGGAGACCAAATCCAGCACGGCGGCAGGCTGTCTGTCATGGGCATGCAAATGGATCCTTGTGTTTGAGCTTTGGCTCAACGGGGACATCCCGTTCGAAGCGTTCCGCACGGATCTGCACAAGTTCTGAGCATGCGAGTAGTCTTTTCGGAAAGGGCGTACTCGTCGATCATCTCCGAGACCGCCTCAAAGATATCCACCGAGACGGGAGGATTGTTTTTGGGGCAGGTCTCAGGTGACATTTGGTATGTCATCGAGGCGATCGATCCCGGCGAGAGCTCCGTTTTCGAGGTCGCTTATTTTGAATACGACCGGGAATATACGACCCATCTTGCCAATGTGACGGCGCGGCTTTACCGCACGCCGCTGAAGCTGATCGGGCTGTGGCACCGTCACCCCGGCTCTTTCGACAGTTTTTCCTATACCGACAACGGCACCAACATCAAGTATGCGAGGCTTGCCCCCGAGACGGGGGCGATCTCCGCGCTCGTCAACATCGACCCGGATTTCAGGCTGACCGTCTATCACGTTGACGCCGACTGCCGCTATCGCAAGATCCCGTACGATGTCGGCGACACCTACATCCCGGGAAATTTCCTGCGGCAGGTGACGTCGCTCGACGACTGTCTCGGCGGACGAAGAGAGGGCGCCGATGAGGTGAAAGAGGCTCTCGCGGGCAGGATAAAGGAGATCATCGACGGGCTGCCGCTGGTCATGTCCGATATGCCCATGTGCATAGAGGACGAATATGTGGAGACGCTGTTGTGCAGCCTGGAAAGAGACCTCGGTTTTCTGGATTCCCGTTTCGGCGGAGTGTCGCTGATGCGCAGGCGCAATCTTCTTTGCGTCAAGGTCGGGAATGTGCTGGAGATCGATTTTGCCTGCATGGTGACGCGCGACGGTTTTGCGTGTTCGCACGGAGAAGCGTGGCACGAATATCATTCCGGCGACATCGCGGAAGGCGTGATGAGCAAAGGGCTTGCGGGCATATCGGAGCAGGCGGAGGAAGACCGCGGCTTTTTCAAGTGTGTTAAGGGGAAAATCAAATGTTTGATGGAAAGACTGCAAAAGAATACAAAGTCCTGATCCCGTCCGCGTTTGCCGACGGATGCGGGGAGTGCAGACTTTACGGCTATTATCACAAGACGAGCGGCATTTTCAATGTTACGGGCACACGGGCGGGCGAAGGCACGCGGCTGCTCGGCTGCATATCGCGCGGCGGCGCTGCCTCGGCAGGACTCGGGCTGCTCGGCAGATACGACGAGAGCGGGCGGCTCTGTTTTTCGTATAGGGGCGCGCCGTACACGGTGGAATATTACGACGTGTGCCTGAATGTCTTTTCCCGCAATACGGGCATTCTGGAATCAGGCGTGATGCTCGGGAAGAAGGCGGTCATCCTCGGATGCGGCTCGGTGGGCAGCTATGTCGCTTTGGAGCTCGCTCGGGCGGGGGTGGGACACTTCCTGCTCGTGGACATGGACATTGTCGAGTATCACAATCTTTGCAGGCATCAGTGCGGCATACACGATGTCGGCGCATACAAGGTGGACGCGCTTGCGGCAAGGATCCGCGACATCAATCCGAATGCGGAGATAGTGCGCGCGAGAAAGCCGATCGAGGAACTCAATCAAAAGTATTTCGAACATATGTGCGCGGGCACGGATACCGTTGTCGTCGGATGTGCCGACAACAGGGCAGCCGACGCATACGCGAATATGATCGCAGCCCGCATGGGCGCGTGTTTCCTTTCGATAGGTTTTTGGGAGAGAGCGGTCGCGGGCGAGATCTTTTATTGGATCCCCGGGAGAAAGATGCCGTGCTGCGCGTGCGCGCTCGGCAGCGTCAATACCCCCAAGGCGGAAACGAATTATCATCACGTATATTCCAACGAACTCGACGCGACCAAAATAAAATTTGAACCGGGCATATCCGCGGACATCTCGTTCATCACGATCATAGGCGTGAAACTCGCGCTTGATATGCTGAACATCTCCACGGAAGGGTATGTCCCGAGGCTGCTGGATCATCTCAGACAGTACACGCTGGTGTGCAACACCGAGAAGCCCGAGATCGGGGGGAGCATCGTGGAGATATTCAGTCATCCGCTGCAGATCACCAGAAGCCTGAAAGTCAATTTCAATAAAAGCTGCGCGGCAGACGGGCAGTGCATGTACGAATGAACCGCAGCACGGATCACGGGGTGAAAAATGAAATTTGCCGAGATAAGAGACAGGATAAAGGCGACCGCAGGCATACTCGCGCGTGCCGAGCAGGTGTACAGGTCCACCGCCGCCGATTATCAGAAGAAGATCGATAAAGAGACCAAGGACGCGCAGGACGCCGTATACCAAGCCGAGCGCGACGCCAAGCGCAGAGCCGATGACGAAAGGCGCGATCTTTCTCAGAAGCTGAGGGCAGAGGCGGACGCACTGCGCCGCATCACCGAAGGGGTGGCAAGGTGGCGCGCCTTGCTGTCGTGCTGTGCAAAGGTCAAACAGGAGGACGAGTCCGACAAGAAGAGCATCAAAGCCGCAAGGGAGTTCATTTCGCTCATCGCCAACGCGGAGGACGCGTCGACATTCGATCTTGCGAAGATATACGATGTGCTTGATTCCCGCATGAAGCGCATAGAAAAGAAGATGCTCAAAAACGGGCAGAAGCAGCACATATTCAGGATGATGCTGCTTGCAGAGAAATATGCCCGTGACGCCCGCAACCGTGCGGAGAGGGAGCTCAACGGCGCCGCGCAGGAGAGGATCGCGCACATCGAGGAAGAGGGCGAAGCCCGCAAAAAGTCGCTGAAAGAGAGCAATGAGAAGGCTGCCGCAAAGCGGGAGAACGCGCGCGGGGAAGACCTGGATTTCATCGTAACGTCCACGGTGCAGTCTTGCGTCGCGAAGCTGGTCGACGAAAAACTGACGGACGCCGTCTCTCTCAAAGAGGAGTACAAGGCGCATTATTGCGCCGAAGACGGCGCGGGGATGTGCGACAACGGGATATTCCCGAGCGAGATATATCTCGGCGATGCTGTCTACCCCCTGGCGAATATGAAAGCGGGGCGGTTCGCCTCCGTGATCGCGAATTCGGTGCCCTTCCTCGTGGACGAAAACGATTTTCTCTCTATGCCGTTGACCCACAGTTTCGCAGGCGGCAAGAGCTATCTCTTCATTTCGGGAGCCACCGGGTCGCATTCGGCGGACGTGATGAATGATTTCATGTTCCAGTTCTGCCGTCAGCTGCCTCCCGGCGAAGTGGAATTCCTCGTTGCGGATCCGGCTCGGAAGGGGCTCAGCGTCAAGCGTTTTCTCACTTTCAAGGAACAGTTCCCGAGCGCTTTCGGCGACAAGATCTATACGACGGAGAGCGACATCGCAAAATGTCTTACGGATCTTGCGGCGTACATCGACAACGTCATCCAGCACAGCCTCGGCAACAAGTTCGAAAATGTGGCGGAGTACAACAACAAAGTGCCCGACAGCCGCCTGCCCGTAAAAGTGCTGTGTCTGTTCGAGCTCTCCAAGTGCATCGCGACCGCGTCGAATGCGACGCTGCTCACGGACATCCTGGAAAACGCCGCCAAATGCGGGATCTGCGTGCTCATGGATTACGACGAGCAATGCGTTCAGTCTTCCCCTTTCAACGACAGACAGCAGAAGAGACTTGCCGAACTGTGCGATGCGTTCGGCACCACGAGCGAGTTTCCCATCGGCGACGGCGGGATCTTCCTCATGCAGAACACCATGCCCGATGAGAGGACTCTCGAACGCTTCTTTACGGCATATGCGGCGGCGGCGAAGTCCAACAGGACGAAAGGCGTCGTGTTTGCGGCGATAAAGCCGGACAAATTGTTCGGCATGACATCCGCGAAGGGGCTCTCCATCCCCGTCGGCAAGGCGTCCGATTCCTCGATCGAAGCGGTGGAATTCGGCAAAGTCGGCTCCTCCCATCACGCGCTCATCACGGGCGGCACCGGATCGGGAAAATCAACGCTGCTGCACACGCTCATCCTGAGCGCGGCGGAAAATTATTCGCCGGAAGACCTCAACATGTACCTCATGGACTTCAAGAGCGGCACAGAGTTCAAGGTGTATGAGACCCACAAGATCCCGCACATAAAATTGCTTGCGCTGGACGCTTTGCAGGAGTTCGGCGAGAGCATCCTTGCGGACATCAACGCGGAGATGGACAGCAGGGCGGTGCTTTTCAAACAAGCGGGTGTGAGCGATCTGCCGGGGTATGTCGCGGCGACAGGCCGGAAACTGCCGCGCATCCTCATCATCATGGACGAGTTCCAGATCCTGTACAGCACCAGCCGCAACAGGAAGGTCGCAAACGAGTGCGCCCGCCTCACCAACAACATCGTCAAACTCGGCAGATCCTACGGCGTGCATCTCGTCATGTCCACACAGTCGCTCGGCGTCCTCGGGGAGGATTCGTCGCTGGATTCGAGCACCGTCGAGCAGATGAGGATCAGGATAGGTCTGAAATTCGACGACAAGGAAGCGAAGAGACTGTTCGGCGAACACGACGCCGACGCCATGCGTAAGATGCGCGGCGCCATCGGCACCGCCGTGTACAACAAGGATTTCACGGAATGCGAGAATGCCGTTTTCAGGACGGCGTATTGCGACGACGCCACCAAACGCGCGTGTCTCAAAGAGATCGCCGCCGCGACGGCGGACCGCGAGTATGAAGAGATGAAGGTCTTCGAGGGCAGCCGTGTGCCCGATTATCCGACGGAGAAAGCCGAGGTCAAGAGCGGCATTGCGATCCCCATAGGTGAGCCCATCAAAGTGGACGCGCCGCTTGTCCTCAATCTGTCCAGGAAAAAGACGGCTGGCATTGCGGTGATCGGCACCCGCTCCGACATGATGAAACAGGTCGCAGCCCTCATTCTGCTCGGAGCGCTGCGCGGAGACAACGTCAAGATCCATTATGCCGACGGCGACATCCTTGTGGAGGAGACGCCCGACGCGCTGACATTGGAGTTGCTGAAAGAGAGGGAAGAGGACGCCGAGATCCTTTCCACACGCGCAGACATAGTGCGCTGCGCCGATAAACTCTATGAGCTTTACCGCAAGCGCAGGAAGGGCGAGGACGAGTCTTCCGAAAGCCACGTGCTCTTTGTAAACCATACGCAGAATGTGGACATCGTCAAGATGATGCTCAAAGGCGACCGCGTGAACAGAGATGATTATGTCACCAAGGCGGAGCCCGTCGAGGAGAAGGCGGACGCGTCCGAAAAGGATGAGTTCGAGATCATGCGCGCGATGATGGAAAGGCGCCGGGGGAGAGGAGCGTCGGAGGGGGAGATGCCGCCGCTTTCGGCGTGCTTCGAGGAGCTTGCCGAGAACGGATTCGGGTTCGGCGTGTATATCGTCGTCACCTTCGACGATCCCGCCGCGGCGGTGGACGCGCTCGGTCATGCGTCGATCGCATCCTCGATGTCCAGCAAGTTCCCCAACAAGATCGTCTTCGGCGTGGGCGACGACCAGTGCGGAAAGATCGTCACCGACCTCTCGACTTCGCCCACCAATGACGTTGTTGCCGTTTATACCAACAGCGTCGCGGCGAGCAGACAGTTCAAACCGTACAAACTTCCCGACAGGGAGAAAATGATCGAACTCATAAAAAAGGAGGAAAACAATGGCAGGGATATCGAACTCGAGTGAAACGCTGACCCGCGTTTACAAAGCCATTTGCGATGCGCAGGACGCTGCTTTCAATACGCAGCAGACACTCTACAAACAAATGTCAGAGTGCAGTCAGTCGTGGAATGATGACAAATACAAGGAGTTTGCCGAATTGATCCGGAAATCGGGAGATGAGCTTAAAGACATTGTCATCGCTCTCGGCACTGCCGCGGAAAAAATAAACGATCTGAAAAAGCGGCTTGCCGCATATGAGGAATTCAAATTCTAAAGGAGGAGAACTATGGCGGGCACCAATGCAAATATTTCCGACGCTTCGGTGATAGACAAGCAGATCGAGTCTTTGAAAAGCGCAGTAAAGGCGATGTCAGAGCTCGGTTCCATGCTAAACAAGGAATTGGACCATGCAAAAGAGACATGGCATGACATTAAATACGAATATTTCAGGGATATGATCTACGATATTTTGGATAAGACTCTTATCCCCGTCGTACGATTTAATGCCACCATAAGAAAACTCGAAGAATTGAAAAAGATAATCGAGGATTATTTGAAATGAGCGGAATGAATGTGGACAGAGAAGTCGTCGAAGGGTTTGCGGCTGTCATTGATCGTGTGTACAAGCAGATAGAGGAGACGCGCAAAGCGCTTGACAAAGCGGCGGAAGAGGTCGGCGGCAAGGATTGGAACGACGACAAGGCAAAAGAAGTAAAGGTGCAGCTCGGGGCGGTACGTGCTCCGCTGGGTAATGCTATGAAAGCGTTGCTCGAGCTTGACACGCAGATCTCGATCTGGCATGAGCAGCTGAAAGAGTATGAGGAGGCATAAAGCGGATCATGGCACATGTAACGACCGAAGCATTGGATGAGCTTATCGAGCAGTTGGAGAATTGTATAAGCATATTGGGATCGTCCCGGGATGTCATGAGCGAAGAGATGAGGCGCGCATCGTCTGCATGGAGTGACGGCAATTTCGAAAAATGCAGATCGCTGGTGAATGTATACGCAAAAGAATGCAACACCTCGATAGAAGTGCTGGATCCGATTCTGAGAAAACTCGTAACCATCAAAAGTATTGTCGCCGAATATAACGGTTGAGCGCATTGGGCATTTTTGCCGATATCGCCGGATGAAACGACGATAAAGCACAATAAACTATCAGTTTGCACAGTTGCAGGCATTGTTGTACTCCCTAAAACGGGCACCCCCGGCAGATGTTTTCTGCCGGGGATGTCCGCCTTTCCGGCACTTTCGCTCACCCCGCGGAGAAGGGGAGCCTAAACCTAACAAAAAAACGAGGTCTTGCCCGCGGGTTCGAACAAGACCTTCTTTGGCGGAGAAAATGCAACGTAAATCGAATATTAAGGCGTTATGGTTCCGCTTTTAATATGGTAAGATATACCTTTCATCTGGCAAAAGTCTATTGTTTGTTGTGCTAGATCGTTGAAGAAGGCTTTATAGTCTTTATATGCGCCAACCTGCTTGTTGTAGTGCAGACGTCCAAATATTATTTTGTCAACGAAGTCAATGGCTTTTAATATCTCATTGAAGTTTTGCTCAATAATATTCGGAGTGGGATAAGGTTCTATGCTCACCCATGTTTTACATCCGGCGTCATGAAGTTTGCGCAACGCTGAAATCCTTTCAGCGTATGGAGCGGCAAACGGCTCCATGCTTTTGCGAAAATCTTCATTTAAAGATATGAGAGTAATCCCATATTCATTTTCGCCAGACAATTCTTTTAACTGTTCCGGCAAAAGTCCTTTCGTTAAAGCCGTACATTTGATCCCGAAACTATTGAGCAACTTGATAATTTCTATACTCATCTCGGTTACCTCGGGATACCCATACATAAAGGGGTCGGTGGTAAAGCATAATTGAACAGAGGAGATCTTATCCTTCAATTTTGGAATTTCTATATTGAGGATATCTATTGCATTTGCGACTAACTTAGGCTCGCACCATTCTTCATAAGACTTGACTTTCCCGAAGCGTTTTGCCATCATCATGGCATAGCACGGATATTTGCAGCCATGAGCGCATCCCTGCACATGATTAATTGTATAATCACCATATTCGACGCCGGTTTTATATAACAAGCTTTTTCTTTTTATATAATCCATTTAGTCATTTCCTCCGTGAAAATATATGTTATCGTCTCCGCCCAAACCATTTTTGGTTTTACTTGTCACGCGAGCCACGGATATTTCCCCATTAGCTTCCAAGACTTTTAATGTTGCTCTTAAATCTTTTTCTAAAACCGCTGTATCCTCGATTATATCTTCCAAAATCATTTTGAAAGTAAGATTCCTTCCGGCATATTTGTCTTTTAACAAATTGCTTATTTCATTTTGTTTAAAGAAATCCATATCAAAAAGTGAATAATTATTATTATGCCTACCCAAATATTCTACTCGCCCATTATTAAGCGATGCAAAACAGGATTTCATAAGAGAAATCCCATCGATGTGATTCGTGGCATGAATCAAATAGTAATATGTTTGATTTTTATTAGGGTAACATAGCCTATAAGAAAACACATACTTTGCATTGGTTGTTTCTTTAAGCTTTTTCTTATATAAAGTCACCAAGTAGCTTTCTCTTTCTAATCCTGATAGTCTTTGAGCATTATGCCATTCGTTCGTTCCAAAAAAAGCCGTTAGTTGGTCTTCATCTATCGATGATACACCAATACCTCTATTAAGAAAATCAAACATAAAATTTATTATGATTTCATTTCCGAATGATCTCATTAAGCCGCTCATGCTTGCCATTGGCGTGTCATAATAGCCGAACGGATCAATAAAAAACAGCGTTGGTTTATAGTGATAAAACTTATTAAATGCGGGACTTTTTAGCAGATTATTATAGTCTTCATTATAAATTCGCACATTTTTGACATTTAGGTCATCAATTACCTTTATTAGGTTGTCATAATTTCTTTTATCTCGTTCGCATATAAAAATGAAGTTGTTTGTTCTCCTTTGAGCAAATACAGTTTCACTTTCTTGGCTTACCCTTATGGAAGAACCAAAACTAACTATATTTTGTTTGTCAATATATATTCCACATCCTCCATGACAATCCACAAAAAGCGTGTCTGACGTTTTGCCCAATTTTGACATATAAATTTTGGCATATGACGCTATGACCTTATGTTTAATTCGTGTTTGCTCCTCATAAGGCCATGCAAAATAATTTTTTTCGGGTATTATTACTTCAGAAGGCTTCATATATCACTCCATGGGTTTTATCATAGACTCGATGAAGGTAATTTCTTCATCGGAGAGATTGTACTTCTTGTACAGCTGCTGATCAATTTCCGCGACCGATTTGCTCCAATCAATGTCAGAATTTTCGGTAAAGTCTTGAAGAGGAACAAATCTAAGGCTCGCTTTTGCCGTCAAGCAGCTTTTTTACTTCTTTGTCAAAATCGGAAGTAATTCTCTGCGTCTTGTTGTATACATCATACTCTTCGGAGGCTTTGCGCTCGGCATCTGCTTTCGAAATGCCACCTTTGCCTTGGAGGATCTTATACTGTCTGAATTCCAAAAAGGCATTGATCGCTTCGGAAAACTGTTGCATTGTGAAAGTCCTTTCGTTCTCGATCAGGTCTTCGACATAGTCAAAGAAGCCCGAAACAGCCCTTTCCAGTCTGCGTATCTGTTTTTCGTCGAGATAGTTTTTCGCAATCGTTACATCGGACTTTAATATTCTGCCGTCCGGGGAATTCTTCCATGTCGTAAGTCCCATGTGTTCCTTCGAACTGTCTGCCCTGGAATATACGATTTCCGCCGCTGTTTGCCCCGTGATCGCATAGTGGAACTTGTTTTGCACCGTTGCATAAAATTCTTGCGTAACAGGGGAATTTTTGTCGTAGTCAATGCTGCACTCGGCAAA
>CASDRL010000010.1 GCA_949283145.1 uncultured Clostridia bacterium
AAATGAGAGAGCTTCGCGATAGTTCCAGAGGAACGAGGAGCGAAGCGAACGTCTCTGCATTTTCACGACGCGAAGAGGAGCAACCGCGCGACAGGCGAGCCGACCGCCGCAATGCGGCGCACGGCGACGGACACGCGCGGATTGCGACGAGGCTGAGCGGCGCGTAATTCCGTCTCCGAAAGAGAAGCGTCGTATTCAAGTACACCCTATCGTGCTGTTCGCTTGATTGCCTCTCCCCACGAACATACATCACTCCCCGGCAACACTCGCCAGAAGTTTATGCCAGTTCATCTTCAAGCGTTTCATCGTGCTCAAGCACGCCCTATCAAACTGTTCGTCAACACACCCAAAACAGGAACGCATTGGGACAAAAGGGGACGGGGCAAAGCAGGGGACCCATCTTTGATGGGGTTTGGGTGCGCAAATGTTAAATGGCGGGCATTGCTTGCCCGCCATTTAACATTTTTGCCCCGTCCCCGTTGTCCCGGAGTTTTCACATTCCTCCTAATGAGATAACGTCGGGTCAAGCGCCGCCACGTTCGGAGTTTTTGCCAGACCGTCTTCGAAAAATGAGCCGTCGTGCTCAAGGGCACGCCCGGCAAGCGCTTGACCTGTCATCGTTATCCGCATTGAAAAACCCGCAGGGGGTGAAAAACAGTTGACATGGGATATTTATTTTAATTATAATGTCTCAGCATATTATGCCGCAAACGCGGGCGCCGTGCATACGGGCGCGTGCGGAGCGGGCGACGGAGGCTGTGTCTCGGGAGCGCCGCGCGGCGGGAAATGTGAAAAAATGGCTTTGAGTCCGCCGGGGGCGGACGGGCCGCAAATAAAATGGGGCGGCAGCCCTCGGAGGCAATATGAAACAGACTTATCAACCCAAGAAGAGACAGAGAAGCAAAGTGCACGGTTTCCGTGAGAGAATGAAGTCCACCAGCGGCAGAAAGGTGCTCAAGAGACGTCGTGCCAGAGGCAGGAAGAACCTCACCGCGTAAATGAAGCGCGAGTTCCGTCTGAAGAAGCGGGCGGCGTTCACCTATGTCTACAAGAGGGGTGAGCGCTGCCGCACTCGTCATTTGACATTGCTTTGGGCAAAGTCGGGCGAGGGGCTGAAGGTCGGGCTTTCGGTGTCCAAAAAGGTGGGCGGCGCGGTGACGCGCAACCGTGTGAAGAGGCTGCTCAGGGAGGCGATCACTCCTCTCACGGCGGCGATAGATCCGGGTTTTTTGTACGTTATCGTGGCGCAGCCGTCCGCGGCGGAGCTGGATTTCAGATCCGTATGCGCCGAGACGGAGAAGCTCTTTGAGAGGGCGGGCAAGTTCCCGCAGACAAGATGAAGAGATTTGCGCAGGCGCTGCTCCTTCTTTACAAGCGGACGCTTTCTCCTTTTATCGGGCGGAATTGCAAGTATACGCCGACGTGTTCCATGTACGCATACGACGCGGTGGAGCGTTACGGCGCGGTGATAGGCGGGGCAATGGGACTTTTCAGGGTGCTCAGATGCAACCCCTTTTCCAAGGGCGGTTTCGATCCCGTGCCGGAAAATTACAGAGGTAAGATCAAATGGCTCGTGTAGATTACAGACGCCGCAAAATGTTTCAGATATACGCAGTGGCTCTGCTGCTCATTCTGAGCGTTTTCATCCTTTCGGCTTGCAATGCCGACAGCGGCGCCTTTGACGTTTCGGACGGTTCGGTGAACGAGCCCTCCCACTTCATCGCCAAGCTCATGTATGGTCTCGACGACGACATCGCCGTGTTCGGCTGGTCCGTTGTCGCGTTCACCGTCATATTGAAGCTGGTGCTTTCTCCCCTCGACATCTGGCAGAAGGTCATCTCCCGCCGCAACGCGAAGGCGATGGAGAGGATGCGCCCTCAGCTCGAGGCGCTCGCCGAGAAGTACGGCGACGACAAACAGCGCTATCAGCAGGAGCAGATGGCGCTCTACAAGAAGGAAAAGTATTCCATGCTGGGTGCCTGCCTTCCCTCTCTCATCACGTTGGTGGTGTTCTTTGTGGTCTTCACTGGGTTCAGAGAGATGGTGGGATATCAGTTCGCGCAGGACTACGTCACCAGCTACAACGTCTTCGAGCAGACCATGGGAGACGAGCTCGGCGAAGGATGGGAGTCCTTCGACAGGACGGAAGCCAACGCGAAGGCGTACAACGCCGCCGTGGACAAGGCGCAGACCGCCGTGTACGAATTCTATTTCTCTCCCGAACGCACCGAAAAGCGCGGTTTCCTCTGGATCAAGAACATCTTCGTCTCGGACAACTGGCAGGACGGCGTGCCGGACTACCTCGTCGCCACGGGGCAGGAAGGCTTCGGGATGTCCCGCATCACGGGCGTCATGAAGGACGAATATGACCTGGTCATGGGCAAGGTCATCGGCGCGGACGAAGCCGGTTGGGGCAAGGGCGATGCAAGCTGGAACGGCTGGCTCCTGCTCCCCGCACTTTCCATCGCGCTCACCTTCCTCTCGCAGAAGCTCATCACCAAGTCTCAGGGAGCGCCTCCTCCCACCGCCGACGGCAAGAAGGGTGCGGACGGCATGCAGGGCTCCATGAAGATGATGCAATATTTCATGCCGATAATGATCGGTGTGTTCTCGCTCTTCTATTCCGCCGCATTCGCGCTGTACACGTTCACCAGCTCGCTGGTGTCCATCGTGTTCCAGCTCGGGTTCACCCTCGTGGGCAAGCTGCTCGACAGGCGTGAGGCGAAAAAGACGGGCGCGCTCGCACCTCGCAGATAACAGGAGTCAAAATGGAAAAATGGGTAGTGGTCAAGGCAAGCAACGTCGACCTCGCGGTCGAAAAGGCGCTTGCGGAACTCGGGGTCGCGAAGGACAGAGTTCAGGTGGAAGTTTTGCAAAAGGGCGGACTTTTCAGACAGGCGGAAGTCAAGGTCACCGTGCGTGAGGACGCCGGGACCCTTGCGGAGGAGTTCGTAAACGGAGTGCTCGCGGCAATGAACATCGACGCTCACGCCGCGGCGGAAGAGCGTGACGGCGAGATCGTCGTGGACATCGCGGGCGAGGGCAGCGGCTCCGCCATAGGGTATCGCGGCGAAGTGCTGGACGCCATACAGTTCCTCACCCGCACTTACGTAGGGCAGGAACGCAATGGTTCGGCAAAGATAGTCGTAGACTGCGAGAACTACCGCGCAAAGCGCCGCGACACCCTCGTCGCGCTCGCCAACCGTCTCGCGGAAAAGGCTTACCGCACCCGCAGAAAGGTGGTGCTCGAGCCTATGAATCCCTTCGAACGCCGTATAATCCACGGTGCGCTCGCGGACAGCGAGATCGCGGAGACCCACTCCGAGGGAGAGGAAGCCGAAAGACACGTCGTCATCGTCCCCAAGGGCGTGGAACTGAGAGAAGACAGACCCCGCGGCAGACGCGACGGACGCCGTGACGGGCGCCGCGACGACCGCCGTGACGACAGAAGGGGCGGAAGACGCGACGACGCGAGAGGCGGAAGGGGAGACAGAGACCGCGACCGCAGAAGAGAGCGTTCGAGTTTTGACGAAGAGGAAGTGCCGGACGGCAGGGAATACCGCGGCTATTACACCGACTCCTTCGTCAAAGCCGAAACACCCAAGAGCGGTCCCCCCAAGTTCAAGAGTTTCGGAGGCGGAAAGAAACGCTGATATGCGTGCGATAGCAGCCATTTCAACGCCCGTCGGGGCAGGCGGCATAGGCATCCTGCGCGTGTCCGGTGAGGACGCGCTCACTGTGGCCTCTGCCGTTTTCATTTGCGGGAGCAAGGACGCCCGTCCCCTTTCCGACACCCCGCTTCTCATGCGGTTCGGAACATTCGACGCGGGTGATTTCCGCGACCGCGGCTACGCCGTCTTCTTCCCTGCCGCAAAGGCGTATGCGGGAGCGGACACCGTGGAATTCTATCTCCACGGCGGAGTGCGGGTCATGCGCGGCGCGCTGGACGCCGTGCTCCGTACGGGAGCAAGACTCGCGGAAAGAGGGGAGTTCACCAAGCGCGCCTATCTTTCGGGCAGGCTGTCGCTTGCCGACGCGGAGGGCGTCGCCGACATGATCAACGCGGAGAGCGCAGCAGCGCTCCGCGCCGCTTACAGGCTGATGGACGGCTCTCTCTCCCGCGAGATAAATGCGCTCTGCGATTCTCTCGGCGACGTCATCACGGGGCTGGAAGCCACTCTCGATTATCCCGAGGAGACGGAGGACGTCGTGCTCCCGCCCCTCAAAGGACAGATAGAGGACGCGCTCGCGCGCGTGGACGCGCTCCTCGCCACCGCGGACAGCGGCAGAATGGCTAAGCACGGCATCACCGCGGTGCTTGCGGGCAGACCCAACGCGGGCAAGAGCTCGCTCATGAACGCGCTTCTCGGCGAGGATCGCGCCATCGTCACCTGCACCCCGGGCACCACCCGCGACACCCTCGAAGGGAGCGTGGAGTGCGACGGGATCAGGATCAATTTCGTGGACACCGCAGGCATCCGCGAGAGCGGGGACGAGATAGAGAGCGAAGGCGTGCGCCGTGCTCTCGCCGCCGCGAAACACGCCGACGTCGTCATCTGCGTGGTGGACACCACCGCCCCCGAGACGGAGGAGGAACATATCGATTTCGGCAGCGCGAGAGTGTTCACCGTGCGCAACAAGTGCGACCTCACTTCCTTCCGCTGTCCCAAGATGTACGGCTGCTTTGCCGTCAGCGCAAAGGACGGCAGAGGAGTGGACGAACTGCGCCACGCCATCGCGGCACTCGCCGCCGAAGGGCGCGCCTCGGGCGGGGAAGTCATCACCTCGGAAAGGCACAAAGACGCACTTTATCGTGCAAAACACGCGCTTGAGAGTGCGATATCGTCACTTGACGGCACGGTAGACCTCACCCTCGTGGACCTGCGCGAGGCGTATGACGCCCTGGGAGAGATCACGGGCAAGACCGCCACCGAGGACGTGGTCGACGCCATCTTCTCCAAGTTCTGCGTGGGAAAATAACATCACCCATACGGAGACGGAATTACGCGCCGCTCAGCCAAGCGTTCACAGGCGGCGTAGCCGCCGCTTGAACGCCGCGGCGCGTTAAGTGAGTGCCGAGCAACGCCGTTGATCTAAATAGGCACGGGCTTTAAGTTGCGAGCGCCGAATTCCTCCGCCCGTGCCGGGTTCTCAGTGAGTACTGTTCGCCGCTCGATTATGTTAGTGCGAGACCTATACTTTTTTCAAAAGGAGGAAAGTAAGTTCCGCATTTTAGGAGGAAGATACTCTAATCGGACACGGGGGAGGAAAGCCCGAAGGGAAGGAGGGGGAAATCAAGATAACCCGCGAGACGAACAGCTTATTCGGAGCGTCCCTGAACACGACGAAAACTCCGAGTGAGATATATAAAGGAACATAGACATAAGCAATGAAGAAGGACAAGTACGACATCATCGTTGTGGGCGGCGGACACGCGGGCGTGGAAGCCGCTCTCGCCTGTGCGAGAAAGGGGCACCGCACTCTCATGCTGTGCCTCGGTTTCGGCACGGTGTCGATGATGGCGTGCAACCCCGCGATAGGCGGCACCGCGAAGGGGCATCTCGTGCGCGAGATAGACGCCCTCGGCGGAGAGATGGGGCTTGCGGCGGACAAAGCCCTCGTTCAGATCAAGATGCTCAACTCCGCCAAAGGTCCCGCTGTCTTTTCCCTGCGAGGGCAGGAAGACAAGGCGCTCTATCAGCGGGTGATCATGGACACATTGCGCTCCGTGCCGACGCTCACGGTGCGTGAGGGCGAGGCCGCGGAAGTGCTCGTCTCGGGCGGCGCGGCGTGCGGCGTAAAGCTCGTGGACGGCGAGGAGATCTTCGCGGACGCGGTCATCCTCGCGACGGGCGTATATCTCGGCGGCAAGGTCATCATAGGGGAGTATTCCAAGAGCTCCGGTCCCTCGGGACAGCCCCCCGCCAACCTGCTCACTTCAAGTCTGCTCAGGCTGGGTTTGCCCGTGAGGCGGTTCAAGACGGGCACTCCCGCGCGCATTTACCGCGATTCCATAGACTTCGGCGAGATGGAGATCCAACTCGGCGAGAACACGGACAGATTTTCCTTCATGTCCGAGGTCTCGGCATTTGAGGAAGAACCCTGCTGGCTCACCTATACCAACGCCCGCACTCACGAGATCATCCTCTCCAACATCCACCGCAGCCCGCTCTACAACGGCAGCATCAGCGGCATAGGTCCCCGCTATTGCCCGTCCATCGAGGACAAGATCATGCGCTTCCGCGACAAGGAGAGACATCAGATCTTCGTCGAGCCCGAGGGGCTGCACAGCGACGAGATGTACATCCAGGGCATGAGCAGTTCGCTGCCGCACGACGTCCAGGAGGCGATGTACCGCACCGTGCCCGGGCTCACGCGCTGCCGTTTTGCCAAATACGCCTACGCCATCGAGTACGATTGCATAGACCCGACCTCCCTTCTGCCCACCCTCGAGAGCAAGCTCGTCCGCGGGCTGTATCTTGCGGGACAGGTCAACGGCAGCAGCGGCTACGAGGAGGCGGCGGCGCAGGGACTCATCGCGGGTCTCAACGCCTCTCTCACCCTCGAAGGACGGGAGCCCGTCGTGCTCGCGCGCGACGAGGCGTACATCGGCGTGCTCATCGACGACCTCGTCACCAAGGGCACCAACGAGCCCTACCGTATGATGACCGCGCGTGCGGAACACCGCATCAAACTCCGCCAGGACAACGCCGATATGCGGCTCACCGCAAAAGGCTATGCCGCCGGTCTCGCCACGGAAGAGCGTATGCGCCGCACGGAAAAAAAGCGCGGCGAGATTGAGAGGATCATCGCTTTCTCGGAGACGCCGCTCCCACGCGATCCCGCGCAGGCGCTCCTCATCTCAAAAGGCGAAGCCGTCCCCGCAAAACCCATCACTCTCGGGGAGCTCGCCCGCCGTCCCTCGGTGTCGGCCGCGGATGTCAAGCCATTTCTCACCTTCCCGTGCTCCGATGAAGCCCTTTCCGCTGCCGTCGTCGAGCTCAAATACGCCGGCTATCTCAAAAAACAGGAGCACGCCATCAAGGAGCAGCGCCGCCTCGAAGAAAAGCTCATCCCGCCCGACATCGACTACGACGCCATCTCCGCCCTCCGCCTCGAAGCCCGTCAGAAACTCGGCAGGATCCGCCCCCTCAACCTCGGGCAAGCATCCCGCATTTCCGGTGTCTCGCCCGCAGATATATCCGTCCTTATAGTATATCTTGCGCGCAACGCGCGCTGAACGCCGCCATTTGGCGCATAGCTTTGCCAGCACCCTTGTCGTGGATGCTCACGTACATCTTTGTACGTTCCGCTTCCCGACAAGAGTGCTTTCGCGTTCTGCATCCAAATAGCGGCGTTCGGTAAATTTGCGGCAGGGGCGCCGCCCCTGCACCCCGCGAAGGGCATTATGCCCCTCGACCCCAAGCTTTATATAATAATGCGCCGAAGTGCGCGGCGTTGCCCGCG
>CASDRL010000011.1 GCA_949283145.1 uncultured Clostridia bacterium
CCGCATACGGCGAGGGGCATCCCGTCGTATTCGGGATGCGCCTTCTGTTCCACCGAAGCGTAGAAATTGTTGAGGTCGCAGTGCAGGATCACTCTGTCCATGCGCATATTATACACAAATTGCTCTTGCAAAACAATATAAGCAAGGCTATAATTATGATGAAATTCCGAGAGCGCGTACGCGGGCGGACGGCAACGCCTTCCCGTGCGCGGCAAGGGAGAAAAAGAGGGCGGGCATACGCGGGATGCGCGGCTGCGCCCGAAGGAGAAAGTATGATCCTCGTCACGGGCGGCGCGGGCTACATCGGCTCGCATACGGTGAGAGAACTGAGAGAAAGAGGCGCGGACGTCGTGGTCTATGACAACCTCGTCACCGGGCACATAGAGGCGGTGGGCGACGCGCCCTTCGTCAAAGGCGACATCTTCGACAAGAAACTGCTCGTCGAGACGTTCGCGAAATACAAGGTGGACGCGGTGGTGCACTTTGCGGCGTTCTCGCTGGTGGGGGAGAGCATGACCGACCCCGCGAAGTATTACCGCAACAACGTCGCGGGCACCCTCTCCCTTTTGGACGCTATGCTGGAAGCGGGGGTGAAATATCTCGTCTTCTCCTCCTCCGCCGCCACTTACGGCGACACGGGCGACGGGCTCATCACGGAGGAGAGCCCCCAGCGCCCCACCAGCGTCTACGGGCAGACCAAACTCATGATGGAACAGTTCATGAGCGACTACGACAAGGCGTACGGGATGAAATATGTCGCGCTGCGCTACTTCAACGCGGCGGGCGCGCACAGGAGCGGTGAGATAGGCGAGGCGCACAAGCCGGAGTCCCACCTCATCCCCATCATATTGCAGGCGGCGCTCGGGCAGCGCAGCCACATCGGCATCTTCGGGGATGACTATCCCACCCGCGACGGCACCTGCATCCGCGACTACATCCACATCACCGACCTCGCGGACGCGCACATCCGCGCTCTCGATTATCTCGAAAACGGCGGCAAGTCCACCTATTACAACCTCGGCAACGGCAACGGATTTTCCGTGAAAGAGGTCATCGAGACGGCGCGCAAGGTCACGGGCATCGACATCCCCGCTAAGGTGGAGGGCAGACGCCCCGGTGACCCCGCCACCCTCGTCGCTTCCAGCGACAAGATCAAAAGAGAGCTCGGATGGAAGCCCCGTTACGACACGTTGGAGGAGATCGTCGCCTCTGCGTGGAAGTGGCACAGCACCCATCCTCACGGGTTTGAGAAATGAGGGCGTGCGACCTTTGCGGCAAGCGCCCCGGCGTGCTCACAGACAGGACCGTCGTCAACAACGGCATGGTTGAGTTTCACTTTTGCGAAGCGTGTTATGACGATATAAGGCGGTCCGGGCTGAGCACCCTCGAGGTGATGAGCCGCGTCGCGGCAAGGCTGGGGAAGGAGTGTCCCGTCTGCGGCGCGACGGCGGAAGATTTTGCACACAATTTCGCTTTCGGGTGCCCCGAGTGTTACGATTCGATGCGCAAAGTCGCGCTGTCCGCCGCGTCCGCGGCGCAGGGCGAGGGTGCGCGGCATATAGGCAAACGCCCCGACGGGAGAAGACGGAATGGCTGACGACGCGCTTTCGCTCACGCGTTGCAATGTGATATCTTCCAGGGTCAGGCTCGCCCGCAACGTGCGCGGGATGACTTTCCCCGGCGCACGGAGGAGGGAAGACCCGCGCGCTCTGTGCGCATTAGAAGAGGGCGCGGCACGAGCGGCGAAAGGAGTGTTCGACGGCGAGTTCATGCGCATGCGCGACCTCGACGCCGTGCGGAAAAAGGCGCTTGTCGAGCGTCACCTCATCTCGCCGGCGCTTGCTCGCAACACCGCGTCGGGCGCGGTCATCTTAGAGCGCAGCGAAGGCATTTCCGTCATGCTCAACGAGGAGGACAGAGTGCGCGAACAATGCGTGGAGACGGGGTTCGCGCTCCCTCGCGCTTATGAACGAATCTCCCGCTATGACGACAGCCTTCTTCGCGAACTTCCCGTGGCGTATGACAACGAGCTCGGTTTTCTGACCGCGTGTCCCACCAATCTCGGCACGGGGATGCGCGCCTCCGTCATGCTCTTTCTGCCCGCGCTCAGGCTCGCGGGGGAGATAGAGCGGGAAATGACCCGTTTCATCCGCGAATACGGACTCACGGTGCGCGGTGTCTACGGCGAAGGCAGTAAGGCGCAGGGGGATATGTATCAGCTTTCCAACACCCGCACCCTGGGCGTTACGGAAACGGATATCATCCGTTCGGTGGAGCGCGCGGCGCTCGAGATATGCGCCGAGGAAAGAGCCGCGACAGAAGCGTTGGTCGGGCGCGCGGGGAGCGCTTTGTATGACAAAGCCGCCCGCAGCTACGGCATCATCACCAACGCGTACCGACTCACTTCCGCGGAACTCATGAACCTGATCTCGGATGTGAAGCTCGGCATAATATTGGACATACTGCCGCTTAAAGACACCAAAACGCTGGATAAACTGCTTGTTTGGTGTTCTGCGGCGAATCTCACCGCCGTCACGGGCGAATGTACCGCCGCGGAGAGAGACGAGCGTCGGGCGGCGATCGTGAAGAGTATTCTTCAAAAGGAGAAACCATGAACTATTCTCAGAATTTTACGGGCGCGATAGATAAAGCGGCAGGGCTTGCCGCAAGAACGGGCGGCTTGGTCTGCACCGAACACCTTCTTTACGGCATGGCGGCGCAGAGCGGCTGCAACGCGCAGAGGATGCTTGCGGCGGCGCACGTCGAGGCGGACGCCGTGCTTTCGCTGTTCACTCTCCGCGAGCCCGTTTCCAGAGTGGCGATGTCCACCAGGGCGAACCGCGCGGTGGCAAACGCGACCGCCGTGGCAAAGCAGACGGGAGCGGGCGCCGTCAATACGGAGCATCTGCTTTTCGCCGTACTTTACGACCGTGAGAGCGTGGCTGCCCAAGTGCTGGAAAAGCGTTGGGGCATCGACACCGAAGTCATGCGCGCAAAGCTGTGGCAGGAGATCACGGGCGAGGGCGAAGAGACAAGGGTGCGTCAGCAGAAGAGTCCCGACCTCGGCGACATCATAGACAGTTTCATAGGCAGCTTTTTCGGCGGGATGCAGGGCGGCAGCGGCGAAGGCGGCGAGGCTCGGACGGATTTCCCGCCCCGCCAGTCCGAGAGCGTCAAGCGTGAAGGCGGCGCGAAGGACAGTCTGCCCGAGGAGCTTGCACAGTTCGGCACCGACCTCACGGAAAAGGCGCGCAAGGGCGCCCTCGACCCCGTCATAGGACGAGGGAAGGAGATCGAGCGCATCATCCAGATCCTCTGCCGCAGAACGAAGAACAATCCCGTGCTCATCGGCGAACCGGGCGTGGGCAAGAGCGCCATCGTCGACGGGCTGGCGCAGGCTATCGTGGAGAAGAAGGTGCCGGACATCCTCATCGGCAAGATAGTTTTCTCGCTGGACATCACTTCTATGGTGGCGGGGACGCGCTATCGCGGCGATTTCGAGGAGAGGCTGAAAAAAGCCATCGACGGCATAAAGCGTGCAGGCAACATCATCCTCTTCATCGACGAGATCCACATGATCCTCGGCACGGGTTCCACAAGCGAGGGCGGCATCGATGTCGCAAATGTGCTCAAACCCATGCTCGCGCGCGGCGAATTGCAGACCATCGGCGCGACGACCGTCGAGGAATACCGCAAATATTTCGAGAAGGACGCGGCGCTCGAACGCCGTTTCCAGCCCATCATGGTGGAGCAGCCCAGCGTTTCGGACACCATCGAGATACTCCAAGGCCTCAAAGAAAAATACGAGCAGCACCACAAGGTGGAGATCACCGACGAGGCGATCTCGGCGGCGGCGATCCTCTCCGACCGCTATATCACCGACCGTTTCCTTCCCGACAAAGCCATCGATCTCATAGACGAGGCGGCGAGCAGAAAGAAGATCCTGAGTTTCACCACGCCGCCGGAGATCAGGAAGCTGGACGAGCGGATCAAGGAAGTGGAGCTCGCCAAGTCCGAAGCCGCGCGTCATGAGCAGTATGAGCGCGCGGACAAGCTCAAACACGAAAGGGACGCTCTTGTGGAGCAGAGAGAAAAGCTGCAAGCGGAGTGGGACAATCGCGCCAAAGACGAGAAACTTTCCATCGGCGAGGACGAAGTGGCGGAGATCGTCGCCGAGTGGACGGGCATCCCCGTGAGAAAGATCACGGAAGGGGAGAGCGAAAAACTCCGTCATCTCGAGGAGATCCTGCACCGCCGCGTCATCGGACAGGAAGAGGCGGTGAGCGCCGTCGCCAAGGCGATAAAGCGCGCCCGCGCGGGGCTGAAAGACCCCAAGCGCCCCATCGGTTCATTCATCTTCCTCGGACCCACGGGCGTCGGGAAGACGGAACTCGCAAAGGCTCTCGCGGAGGCGATGTTCGGCGACGAGAACCTGCTCATCCGCGTGGATATGTCCGAATATATGGAGAAGCACAACGTCTCCAAACTGATAGGCTCCGCGCCCGGTTACGTCGGCTATGACGAAGGCGGCCAGCTCACCGAGAAGGTGCGCCGCAAGCCCTATTCCGTAGTCCTGTTCGACGAGGTGGAAAAGGCGCATCCGGAGGTGTTCAACATCCTTCTCCAGATCCTCGAAGACGGTAGGCTCACGGACAGCCACGGCAGGGTGGTCAGCTTCAAGAATACTATCGTGATCATGACTTCCAACATCGGCGCGCAGGAAGTGGGCAGGATGCGCGCACCCCTCGGTTTCGGCACGGGTAACAGCCGCGAAGAGGCGGAATACGAGAGCATGAAAGAGAGGCAGATGGACGCCCTCAAAGAGGCGATGAAGCCGGAACTCATCAACCGCATAGACGAGATCATTTTCTTCCACCGTCTCGGCAAGGAGGATCTCGAGAAGATCGCGGACATCATGTTCTCGGCCCTCGGCAAGAGATTGGAAGAGCACAACGTTTCCGTCTCCGTCGACAAAGCGGCGAAGGATCTCATTGTGAGCGAGGGCTACAACGAGGAGTACGGCGCAAGACCTCTCCGCCGCACGATACAGCGGCTGGTGGAAGACAGACTGAGCGAGATGATCCTTGCCGGCACGATCACGGACGGCGACAGCGTGAACGTCACCGTCAAGGACGGAGAGCTCTCTTTCGAGAAGAAGTGACGGTCTCCGCGCCGCGGCACTAAGTTGTACGACCCGCATGTTTAATGTGCAAAACGCGCGCATAAACGGCGGTTTCGGCGAAATGCCGGCAAAACGCCGGCAAAAAAAGAAAGCTCCCGCAAAGGGAGCTTTCGTGCTTTTCGGGTCGCTTGTCAGACGTTGCCGTCCGCGATGATGATGGCTTGGTCGAACATCCCGTTCACCACCGCGAGGACGAGGTCGAGGGATTCGGTCGCCTGGCGGTAAGCCGCGTTTTCGTCGAGGGGGAGCAGGACGGTATACTTGTGATAAGCCTGTCGGAGCCCTTTGTGCACCCCGATTGAGCCGCAGAGCAGAGTGAGGTTCATCTCATTGAACGCCGCGATCTCGCGGTCGAGTTTATCGGCGTCGAGGCCGGAGGCGAATGTGGTGAAGAATTGCAGCAGAGTGCGCTCCTTCCCGCTCAGTTTAACGGGCACGGCGCAAATCTCCGCAAAGGCGCTGCCGCCCGCGCGCCCGAGGTTACTGAGCCTTGCTTTCAGGATGTCCGTCCCGCCTTGGTTGGTGATGAGGGTCTCGCGTCCGCTGTCTTCGAGCAGGACGGAGAGATATTCCAGCACGCCTTCGGTCATCGCATTCTCCTTTTGTCGGGCACGGTCGAGCCGCATCCGACGTTCACTAAATCATTATACCATGCCGCATGCCCGCGGTCAATACGCCGTTGACAGCGCGGGTGCATTGCCATATACTCAAAGCGGAGGGTGATATGGAACTCGTCAAGCTGACCTGCACCAATTGCGGCGCTCCTCTCGAAGAGAAGGACGGGATGCTTCACTGCGCCCACTGCGGCTGCGGCTATATCCGCGTGTGCGATCCGTCCGAGGGCTTCGACGCCGCCGCCATGAGCATAGAGGAATTCGAACAGAAACTCGCGGACGCGAGCGTGCTTTTTGCCGTCAAAGGGGCGGATGGCACCGAGCTTTTCGACACGGACGCGGAAGTTGCCGCGAGCAAGTTGAGATACGCCTCGGAAAGGCTTGCCTCGGGCGATTTCGAAGGGGCGTACGAGGCGGTCTCGGGTCTCGGCGCGGACAGTTTTCAGGCGGAGCGTGTCAGGCTGCTCGCATCCATGCACGCACGGGACGAAGGAGAGCTCGCCGCTTATTGCGGCGACATCACCGCAGTGCCCCACTTCAAAGAGGTGCTCGCGCTCGCGGATGAGCGCGCCCGCGCGGCATATCTCAGGCTTGCGGACATCTGTGCCGCAGGTGCCGAAGCCTCCCGCAAAATAAAGAAGGGAATGGGATTCGTCGACGCGCACGATGCGGAAAAGGCGGGTCTCTATGCCGCGGAGATGCTCCGAGCCTATCCGTTGCGGTCCGAGGCATGGGAACTCTCTGCCGCCGCGAAATGTCTCGCCGACGAGAAGTATGACCCCTCTTCCGACCTCGAATTTATGAAAAAATGTCCGGACTACAAATATGTCTTTGCGCCCGACACGGTTCACGCGCGGGCTCTTGCGCCCGTCGTGGCGGAGCGGCATGCCGCCTTTTCCGCCAAAAAGGACGTCCGTGCAAGGTTTTTCAACAAATACGTCATCGGACCTCTCGGCGCGATAGTGTTGGTGGGTATAGGCATAGCGCTGTGGAAGCTCATCGAGGCTTTGGGCTGACGAGAGAAGGCTCCGGAAGGCACGGATCACAAGTTTAGAGGACTAATTGCGGCGTTTCGGTTGACTATGCCGGCGGAAGATTTATAATAGTCCTTGCACAAAAAAGTACGGCCGTTCGTAGGGCCGATTGCAAAGGAGCTTTTTATGATCATTACTCTCAAAGACGGCAGCAAAATGCAGCTCGAAGGCGCCATGACCGCCCTCGAAGTCGCAAAACACATCAGCGAAGGTCTCGCGCGTGCGGCGCTCGTTGCAAAGGCGGACGGAAAGTTCGTGTCCATGAACGAGGTCATTGACGGCGACTGCACCTTCGAAGTGTTCACCTTCAAGGACGAGGAGGGCAGACTTGCCTATCGTCACACCTGCTCGCACATCCTCGCGCAGGCGGTGAAGAACATCTATCCCACCGTGCAGCTTGCCATAGGCCCCGCGGTCAAGGACGGGTTCTATTACGATTTCGAGTTCAAGACCCCCATCACGCAGGCGGATTTCGACAAGATCGAAGCGGAGATGAAGAGCATCATCAAGGCGGATATGCCCATCGTGCGCAGCACCATGAGCCGCAAGGACGCCGAAAAGCTCATCAAAAAGATGAAGCAGAGCTACAAGATGGAGCTGCTTGCGGACATCCCCGAGGGAGAGGAGATCTCCTTCTACACTCAGGGCGATTTCACCGATCTTTGCGCGGGTCCCCATCTCGCGTCCACGGGCAAGGTGAAGTGTTTCAAACTCACCTCTCTCACGGGCGCTTATTGGCGCGGCAATGAGAAAAATAAGATGCTGACGCGCATATACGGCACCGCGTTCGACAAAAAGTCGGACATGGACGAGTATCTCCAGAAGCTCGAAGAGGCGAAAAAACGCGACCACAACAAGCTCGGCAGAGAGCTCGGCATCTTCATGACGGATGAGAACATCGGTCAGGGTCTCCCGCTCATCATGCCCAAGGGCGCGCGCATCATCCAGATCATGCAGCGCTTCGTCGAGGACGAGGAGCAGCGCCGCGGCTATCTGCTCACCAAGACCCCCATAATGTCCAAGAACAACCTGTTCATCACCTCCGGACATTGGGATCACTATAAGGACAAGATGTTCTACATCGGCGAAGAGGACGTGGATGACGAGATCCTCTGCCTCCGTCCCATGACTTGTCCCTTCCAGTTCACCATCTACAAGAACGGGCTCAAGTCCTACCGCGACCTGCCCATCCGTTACGCCGAGACCGCCATCGAGTTCCGCAAAGAGGCGAGCGGCGAGATGCACGGTCTCACCCGCATCCGTCAGTTCACCCTCGCAGACGGGCACATCGTCTGCACCCCCGAGCAGCTCGAGAGCGAGTTCGCGGGAGCGGTGGACCTCATCAAATTCATGCTCAAGACCTTCGACCTCGAGGGCGACGTCACCTACCGTTTCTCCCGTTGGGATCCCAAGAACGCGGACAAGTACGTCGGCAGCGCGGCGGATTGGGAGCGCAGCGAAGGCGCGATGAAGACCATCCTGGAAGACCTCGGCATCGAATATACCGAAGCGTGGGGCGAGGCGGCTTTCTACGGGCCCAAGCTCGATGTGCAGGGCACCAACGTCCACGGCAAGGAGGACACTCTCTTCACCGTCCAGCTCGACTTTGCGCTCGCGGAGCGTTTCGATATGATGTACATCGACGAGAACGGCGAAAAGGCGCGTCCGCTCATCATCCACCGCAGCTCCATCGGCTGCTATGAGCGCACCCTCGCAATGCTCATCGAGAAGTACAACGGTGCTTTCCCGATGTGGCTCGCGCCCGAACAGGTCAGAGTGCTTTCTCTCACCGACCGCACAGCGGACAACGCCAAGAAAGTCGCATCCGAGCTTACGGCGGCGGGACTGCGCGCCGAAGCGGACGTCCGCAGTGAAAAGCTAGGCAAAAAGATCCGCGAAGCGCAGCTCGAGAAAGTACCCTACGTCCTCGTCATCGGCGACAAAGAAGCCGAAGACGGCGTCGTCGCCGTCCGTCACCGCTCCGAAGGCGACCTCGGCACCATGACCGTCGCCGAGTTTATTGCCAAGGCTGCGGAGGAGGTTGCTTCCAAACTCCGCAAATAGCTGAGGGCACTATTCGGCGAATAACTGCGTCAAAGGCACCCTTTCCTGCGGGTTACGTACGCCTAAGTACGCGCCCCTTGAAAAGGGTGCCTTTTCCTTGTTCTTCATCCGAATATTGCCCTCAGCCCCGAGCGCGCTATTTTGCGTGATACTGCGTCAAAACCCCCGTCGTGGATGCTCACGTACGTCATTGTACGCTCCGGCGTCGCAATTCGCGCTAAACTGCAAGAAAGCCGCTTGAAAGAGCGGCTTTCCATTTGCTGGCGCGCGATTGCTCCTTTTCCCCACAAAGCGTGCTCGCTATGACCCCACCGAAAATTCTTTCGGCGGGGATCCCACACTGCGCCACTTTGCGGGGACCCCGATGGAGGGGGCTTTTCCTTGTCTGACGCTAAAATATCGCCGTCAGCGAATGGGGCGCTTTCGCGTTCTGCATCCAAATATCGCGCTCAGCGAATTAGCGTTCGTGCGGGCGTCTCCGAGAACGACGGCTCTCTTTCGGAGACGGAACAACGCGCCGCTCAGCCAAACTTGCACAGCGGGCGCTTGCGCCTGCTCTTGCAAGTCGCGGCGCGCTATCTGAGTGCCGAGCGCTGGCGTAACATTAAGTAGGCACGGGCGTCGTGCGCGAGCGCCGAATTCCTCCGCCCGTGCCGGGTTTTCAGTGAGTTCTGTTCGCCGCTCGATTATGTTAGTGCGAGACACAAACTTTTTTTCAAAAGGCGGAAAGAAAGTTCCGCATTGTAGGAGGAGGGAAGCCCTGTCGGACACGGGGGAGGAAAGCCCGAATGGGGCTCCCCGCAAAATGCATGCATTTTGTGGGGTCCCCGGGTTGGAGGGGGAAATCAAGATAACCCGCGAGACGAACAGCTCATTCGAAGCGTGTTTGAACACGACGTACAGCTCGATAGAACGTCCCCCGAGTACGTCGAAAACTCCGGGTGTGTGTTGCTTATATTCGGGCATAACTCCGGGACAACGGGGCGTGGCAGGAAAACTCCGGGATAACGGGGACGGGGTAAAGCAGGGGGACCCATCCTTGATGGGGTTTGGGTGCGCAAATGTTCAATGGCAGGCACATTCTGCCTGCCATTGAACATTTTTGCCCCGTCCCCATTTGTTTCGTACCCCCGTCCCGCTCTTGCCCCAATGCGTTCCTGTTTAAGGCGTGTTGGATGGCAGTCCGTTAAAATCGTCTGCGGGCACACCTCTGCGGCTTTGTGTATTGCAAAATTTTTCCGTTGGGGGTAGAATGGACGGGAGAGAGGTGGCTTTATGATCTTCACGGGCGAACACTATTATCTCGGGCTCATACAGGCGGCGCTTGCGGTCTTTTATGTGCTGTTCGGCGTGTTCGTCGCGGGGAGGAGCAGGGTGCTCGACCGCGTGGGAGCGTGGCTCATCGGCGCCTATCTTCTGATGTACAAGTTCAACGAATACGGTCCGTTCAGAGCCGTGCCCGTGGACCTTTCCGCGGTGTCCTACTTTCTCTTCGGCGTGGCGGCGTTCGTCCCCTTCCGTCCGTTGAAAGCGGCGGGGTCTTTCAGCGCGATGCTGAGCGGTTCGATCTATTTCTTCACCATGATCCTTTACCCCGAGATGCATGTGGAAAATCTGCTGAACGACCGCTGGTTCCTGCTCACCATGGCGATGGTCAACCACAACATCATGTTCTTCGGCGGGATGCTGGTCTGCGCGGAGTGCCGGTTCGGGCGCACGGACTATGTCTGGATGCTGGGGTGGATGGCGTTCTATCTCGCCTATTTTCAGCTTGTCACGGTGGGATACGGCATCACGGAGGGGGTGACGACCATCGGGGAGATCGTGGACGGCACCCTTGTCGCCGAGGTGCTGGGAGTGCCGCTCACCGCGGCGTATTACGCCGTCTATTACATTGTCGTGATACTCGCGCTGGCGCTCATATTTGTGCTGTTCAGGTGCATAAACTCGGTGTTTATGCGGCGGAAAGACAGGAATAAACCGCGCTTTCTGTCATATGCCGATATGCGACCCGCTTGGGAGAGCCTGTTTCGGTGTTGAATCCCGCGTGGTGTGAGAGAATGGAAACCGCGTGCAGGTGCATACCGAAATGGCGCGTGCGGGGACGGAAAAGAGACGGGGCGGAAGTGTGTGCGGCAACCGTATAATTCCGGTCCGTCAATATGGAGAGGAGTATGGAACATAAAGGGACTGTTGTTATAGAAACGGAGCGTTTGCTGCTCAGGCGGTTCACGCGGGAAGACGCTCGTCCCGCGTTCGAGAATTGGACGAACGACGGCAGGGTGACGGAATTTCTGCGCTGGCAGCCGCACGGAGACAGCGCGGTCACGGAGAGGGTGGTCGGCGAATGGACGGAGAGCTATCGTGACGAGAAGTTTTACCATTGGGCGATAGTCCCGAAAGAGCTCGGCGAGCCCGTGGGAACCATCTCCGCCGTAGGGATTGACGACGGGACGGGCACGGTGCATATCGGCTATTGCATCGGGAGCAGGTGGTGGAACAAGGGGTATATGAGCGAAGCGCTCAACGCCGTCATCTCCTTTTTCTTCCGTGAGGTGAAGGCGGAAAGGGTGGAGTCGCAGCATCATCCCGACAACATAGGATCGGGCAGAGTGATGGAAAAGTGCGGGCTCGCGTTCGAGCGCATTGTGAAGGACGGGGACAGGAGCAATAAAGGAATTGCGGACGCCTGCGTGCACGCGCTCTCGGCGGAAAGATATTTCGCGTCGCGAGGTTGACGGCGCGGCGGCGGGAGGGAAAGTCGGCGCGGAGCGGCGAAAGGTGTGAAAAACGCTTGACAGGGTCTTTCATTAAATGGTAATATGCCTACGCAAGCAAAGGTTTCCCTTTCACCGCAGGCTCACGCCGAACGGTCGTCACTTCAAAAATTCCCGCACGGGACAAGTGGTGTCGGAGACTTTTGTCTGCCGACATTTTTCTTTGGGAGGGCTCTTTTTTGAAAGAGTTGATCATCAACGAGAGGATCCGCGACCGCGAGGTAAGGCTCATCGGCGAGGACGGCACTCAATACGGCATCATCTCCATCTCCGAAGCGAGGAGGATCGCGGAGGAGAAGGGGCTGGATCTTTGCAAGGTGTCTCCGCCCGACGTCACCCCCGCCACCTGCAAGCTGATGGACTACGGCAAATACCGTTACGACCAGCAGAAGCGCGAGAAGGAGCAGCGCAAGAATCAGCGCATTGTGGAGCTCAAAGAGGTGCGCCTTTCCGCCACCATCGACGTGGGCGACACCAAGAGGCTGGCGGCTCAGACGGCGAAGTTTATCCAGGACGGCAACAAGGTGAAGGCGTCCATCCGTCTCAAGGGCAGGCAGCAGGCGCATCCCGACATCGCCATCGGCATCATCAAGGACTACATCGAGATGGTGGGCGAGGACGCGGTGGTCGAGAAGCCGCCGGTGCAGGAGGGCAGGATGATCTTCACCATCCTCGCTCCCAAGAACAAGAAATAGTCCATTCACGGGCAGACATCGTCTGCCGCAGGCAAAATAATCAAACAGGAGGCTCTTATGCCAAAGCAGAAAACCCACAGCGGAGCAAAAAAGCGTTTCAGAAAGAGCGCGAACGGTCACTATAAGTGCGACCACAGCGGCCACGATCACATCCTGACCAAGAAGACCACCAAGAGAAAGCGTTCGTTGAGACAGGACCAGTACATCGACAAGACCAAAGAGGCCGAACTCAAGAGATTGCTGCCCTATCAATAAGGAGATGACGATATGAGGATCAAAAGAGCTGTAAGCGCTGTCAAGAAGCGCAGAAAGATAATGAAGCAAGCCAAGGGCTACTACGGCGGCAAGAGCCGTCTCTACCGTGTTGCGAAACAGCAGGTCATGCGCAGCGGCTACTATGCCTATGTCGGCAGAAAGCAGAAGAAGCGTGATTTCAGAAAGCTGTGGATCGCGCGTATCAACGCGGCGGCGCGTCTCAACGACCTGAGCTATTCCAAGTTCATGCACGGTCTCAAGCTCGCGGGCATCGACCTCAACCGCAAGGTCCTCGCGGACATCGCGGTCAGCGACCCCAAAGCCTTCTCCGCTCTGTGCGATCAGGCGAAGGAGAAACTCGCGTAACACACCGAGAGGCGCTCCACGCGCCTCTTTTTTCAAGATTGCGATGGAGATCGTCACCTCGACGCAGAACAAGACCGTAAAGCTCTTCCGCTCCCTTTCCGAAAAGAAGTTCAGGGAAAGGGAAGGGCTCTTCCCGGCGGAGGGCGGCAACATCCTCCGCGACATCCCCGCGTCCGCGGCGGTGCGCTTCGTGCTCGCCACCGAGGACAGAGCGGCGGAGGCGGAGGAGCGCTTCCCGGGCAAAGTCACCGTGGTCTCCGACGAGGTGATGAAGAGCGTCTCCGGGACTGTCACTCCTTACGGTCTCGCGGCGGCGGTGGTCATCCCCGTGCACGGGTTCGCGCTCCCCGCGGGCAACGCCATCCTTCTTGACGGCGTGTCCGACCCGGGCAACCTCGGCACCATCCTCCGCACGGCGGCGGCGACGGGCTTTAAGGAAGTCTATCTCCTCGGATGCACGGACGCCTACGCCCCCAAGGCGGTCAGGGCGAGCATGGGCGGCATCTTCCGCTGCGTCGTCCGCGAGGTGGATCCCGAGCAGGCGGAGACCCTTGTCAAGGGCACGCGCTCCGCGGCACTGGATATGGCGGGGGAGAGCATATTCGCTTCTCCGCTCCCCGCTCCCTGCCTGTTTGTGGCGGGCAGCGAGGCGCACGGCGTGAGCGAGCGGCTCCTCGGCGCGGTGAAAGAGGTACGTTCCCTTCCCATGACGGGCGGGATGGAGTCTCTCAACGTGGCGGTCGTGGCGGGCATCGCAATGTACAACGTCTTCACATCTTCACATTAACGGAGGTTTTATGAGCGGTCACAGCAAATGGCATAACATCCAACAGAAAAAGGGCAAATCCGACGCGGCTCGCGCGAACGTTTTCACCAAGATCGGGCGCGAGATCGCCGTCGCCGTCAAGCAGGGCGGTCCGGACCCCAACTCCAACAGCAAACTCCGCGACGCCATCGCGAAGGCGAAAGCCAACAATATGCCCAACGACAACATCTCACGCAGCATCAAGAAGGCGAGCGGCGAGCTGGGCAGCATCAACTATGAGGACATGACCTACGAGGGATACGGCGTGGGCGGCACCGCCTTCATCGTCGAGGCGCTCACCGACAACAAGAACCGCACCGCGGGCGACGTCAGACACCTCTTTGACAAATACGGCGGCTCTCTCGGCGCCACCGGCTGCGTGTCCTTCATGTTCAAGCGCAAGGGCGTCATCGCGGTCGCCAAGTCCGACATCGCAGAAGACGACCTCATGATGTTCGCGCTCGACGCGGGCGCTGAGGACATCCTCTCCGACGATGAGGAAGTTTTCGAGGTCATCACCGCACCCGCCGACCTCGGCACCGTGCGCGACGAGCTGGAAAAGAACGGCGTCAAACTCCTCTCCGCAGAGGTGGACATGATCCCGGAGAACACCGTCGAGCCCGACGAGGCGCAGCAGACCACACTCCTCAAGATGATCGACAAACTCGAGGAGCTGGACGACGTGCAGAACGTCTATCACAACGCCGTCATCACCATCGGCGACGATGAAGAGGAATAAGAAATGATCGACGTCCAAGACATCTGCAAAAGGGCGAAAGAGGCGTCTTACGATCTCGCGGCTCGCTCCGCAGAGGAGAAGAACGCAATGCTTTCCGCCATAGCCCGCGCTCTCACCGAGGCGGACAACCTCGCGGCACTTTCGGCTGCCAACGCCGAGGATGTTGCGGCTGCGAAGGCGAACGGCAAGGACGCTCCCTTCATCGACCGTCTCACCCTCACCGAAAAGAGAGTGGCGACCATGATCGAGGGCTTGCGGCAGATCGCCGCGCTCCCCGATCCCGTGGGCGAAGTTGTCGAGGAGAGGACTCTCCCCAACGGGCTGGACATCAAGCGCGTGCGCGCACCTCTCGGCGTCATCGGCATCATCTACGAGGCGCGCCCCAACGTCACCGTGGACGCGGCGGCTCTCTGCCTCAAATCCGGCAACTCCGTGGTGCTGCGCGGCGGCAAAGACGCCCTTAACTCCAACCGCGTGCTCTACAACATCATGCGCGCGGCGGTGGAGGACTTGGGCATGAGCGGAGACATCATCGGGTTCATCGACGATCCTTCCCGCGACGCCAGCAGAGTTATGCTGGAGCAGGAGGGGCTCATCGACGTCATCATCCCACGCGGCGGCGAGGGCTTGAAAAACTTCGTGCTGGACAACGCGAAGATGCCCGTCATCGCGTCCGCGGGCGGCAACTGCCACACTTATGTGGACAGTACGGCGGATCTTGACAAGGCGATCCCGGTCATCGTCAACGCAAAAGTGCAGCGTCCCTCCACCTGCAACGCGCTGGAGCACGTCATCGTGGACCGCGCGATCGCAAAGGGATTCCTGCCCGCGCTTTACGCCGCGCTAAAAGAAAACGGCGTGATCGTGTTCGGCACAGAAGAGGTGCGCGCCATCCTGCCCGAAGTCGCGCTCGCGACCGAACAGGACTTTTATACGGAGTTTTCGGCGCTTAAAATCACGTTTATGCTCGCCAGCGGGGTGGAAGAGGCGGTCGCGTTCATCAACGCGCACAGCACCAATCACTCCGACGCCATCCTCTCCCGCGACCAAAAGGCGATAAATTATTTCACCACGCGGGTGGATTCCGCGGCGGTCTATGTCAACACCTCCACGAGGTTCACGGACGGGTTCGAGTTCGGTCTCGGCGCGGAGATGGGCATCTCCACGCAGAAGCTGCACGCGAGAGGTCCGATAGCGTTGAAGGAGCTGACTTCCGTCAAGTACGTCATCACGGGCGACGGACAGGTCAGGAAATGAACAGAGGGCGGGCGCAGACGCGCCCGCGGTTTTTTATGAAAAGAGTCTATCTCGACAACGCCGCCACCACACCTCTTTCTGAGAGTGCGCGGGCGGCAATGCAGCCTTTCGGGGCGGAGAGGTTCGGCAATGCGGACTCCCGTCACTCTTTCGGGCGCGACGCTGCGGCGGCGCTCGCTTCCGCGCGCTCTGGCATAGCGGAATGCATAGGGGCTGCTCCCGAGGAGATATACTTCACTTCCGGCGGGACGGAGGCGGACAACTGGGCTTTGAAGGGCGCGGCGTTCATGCACGCCAAGGGCAGGGTGATCGTCTCCGCCGTCGAGCATCCCGCGGTCTACGAGAGCGCGAGACAGCTCGAAAGGCTGGGCTTTGCTCTCACCGTCCTTCCCGTGGACGGGGAGGGCTTCGTAAGCCCGCAAAGCCTCGCCGACGCGATGGGAGACGACGTCTTTTTGGTCAGCGTCATGACCGCAGGCAACGAGACGGGCAGCATCCAGCCCGTCCGCGACCTTGCGGACATCGCGCACTCACGCGGCGCGCTCTTCCACACCGACGCAGTGCAGGCGGCGGGGACAATGTCCTTGAATGTCCGTGACCTCGGCTGTGACATGCTCTCCCTTTCCGCGCACAAGTTCGGAGGCCCCAAGGGCTTCGGTGCGCTGTACATCAGAAACGGGGTGCGCCTCGAAGCGTTGCACTCCGGCGGCGAGCAGGAGAGAGGGAAGAGAGGCGGCACTTCTGATGTCGCGGGGGCGTGCGGCACGGCTGCTGCGCTATCCGCCGCAGTCCGCGATATGGCTGTCGTGAGCGCTCGCGTGCGTGCGCTTAAAGACGCTTTTGCCAAGCGCGTGCTGAAAGACATCGACGGCGCGGTGCTGCATGGAACTCTCGATGAGGGGCGTTCTCTTCCCGGCATAGTCAACCTCGGTTTCGAGGGCGTGACGGGGGAGGAACTTCTCTTTTCTCTCGACCTTGCGGGCATCGCCGCATCCAACGGCAGCGCGTGCTCCGCGGGCTCTACGGAGCCGAGCAGGACCCTCCTCGCCATGGGGCTCACTCCCGCAGAGGCGAAAGGTGCGGTGCGCTTCTCCTTCGGAAGGGACAACACCCCGGAAGACGCGGAAGCCGCCTTCGCCGCATTGAAGAGTATAACGGAACGCCTGCGCGCAAGATGATGCGGAGCGGCGGAGCAACTCTTCACGCTTTCCGTCAGCCGAAACCTGCCGATAAGCCGTCGAAAGCGGAGAAAGTTTTCCGACACGGAAAACAGACAAAAAAAGGAAGACGGAGCGTGACGCTCCGTCTTTTCAGTCCAGCACTTCTTCCAGCTTGTGGAGCAGCGCTTTTTTGGTCTTTTTGACCAGGTTTTGGTTGCTTGCCGAGTATATCGCGGTCGCGGTCACGACGCCGAGCACGGCTCCTATCCACATAGAGTTTTTCATGATGACCTCCCGCATACAGTTTGCGCAAAGAGCGGCGGGATATGCGCCCCTTCGCCGCGTTTCGCCCGCTCGTCTTCCGCGGCGCTCCGCAAGGGCTTTTTGCGCCCGCTCGGGAGACGGAGGGGGAAAAGCCTCGTTCGTCGTCGTTTTATGAGAGAGGGGGATAAGAAAACGCCGAAGCATTCCGCCTCGGCGTTCGGGATATTCTCTGATGCGTCGCGTCCTTTCAGACGGTGACGGGAGTGAGTTCGTTATCCGCCAGGAAGTCGATGAGGGTCATCGAGGTCACGGCATAGCCGATGTTTTCGATGTTTTCGGTGACGATCTTGGACTCGACGATGCCCACCACTTCGTTCTTATTGTTGACCATGGGGCCGCCGGAGTTGCCGCCGTTGATGGCGCTGTCCGTCTGATAGAATGTGCCCGCTCCCCAGGAAGAAAGGGTGTGCTCGGTCGCGGAGATGATGCCGGTGGAAAGGCTCAGGATCGCCTGAGTGGGATCGCTGCCGGGGGAGGGATAGCCCACGATGGCGATGTTGTCGCCGTAGTCCGCCCCTTCCGTCGCGATGTTGAGGGAGGGATATTCCTCCTCGTCCGGCTGCTCATCGCCTTTAAAGTACAGCACTGCGAGGTCGGGCAGAGAGGTGTAGCTTTCGTCCACGACGATGTTCGTCCCGTCGATGACTTCCAGATAAGATCCGCAGGCGTAGATTTCGAGCTCATAGCTTCCGGATGCGCCGTTCATAAGGGAGCAGGTGATGGTTTCGCGCTGCTTAAAAGAGTAGGATGTGGTCGTGCCGCCGCCGGTGCTGCCGAAGTGATCATCCCACCAATTGCCGCTTCCCGACGAAGTCGTCTCGCTCACCGTTTCCAGCACGACGTGGGCGTTGGTGACGACATATCTTGCGGTTTCACCTTTTGAGTTTGTTGCGGTGATGAGGAAACCGGAGCCGTAAGAGGTGCTTTTCTCGCCTCTTGCGACGATCTGCACGGTGGAGTAGACCGTCTTGGTGCCCGCTACGACGGCGGCGGAGGTGGTCAGCTCCTTGATGACATTCTCTTCTATCTGCGCGATGACGTCCTCGGTGATCTCTCTGCCATCGAGATATTCCTCTATGGCTTTGAGATATTCCTCGCGAAGAGCTTCCGTCATGCTGTCGGCATAGCTCTGCGAGACCTGGCTCTTCATGCTGGCGAGCACAACGACGTTCGCGACGATGGCTATGCACATTATCACGGCAATGACGACAAACAGGATCGTGATCACCGTAAAACGCTTGCGGCTGTTGTTGTCTTTGGGATCGACCGGATCGGGAGTGTGATATATGGGGGTGCGCTCCGGATCGTTGACGTTGTTGAAGAAGTTGTCGTAGTTTTCCATCATCTGCTCCGACCGTGTTTGATGTTCATATGATATTTTAATTAAGTTAAAGCCGCGTTAAAACAATTTAACTTCTTTTTCCGCTTTTTTTAAGCACAAAATCCGTCGGATGAGATGATTTTGCACGGGCGCTGTGTTATTATATTAAAAAGGTATTTTATGGCTAAAAGAGAATTTCCTTCAAAACAAGAGATAGAAGCGGCGGTCAAAGCCGTCATCGACCGCGACGGGACGGAACGCAAGCTCCTCATCGAGCGCTCCCTCACCCGTTACGGTTATTCCGCGGCGGAGCTCAAAGACCGCAGCTGCGAGTCGCTCAGCACCCGCCTCAAAAGCCTCACCGGCGTCGTCCTCAACGAGATGCTCTCCGCGGGCACCCTCGTCACCACCGAGGACGGCAGGCTCGCCCCGCCCGCGCCCGTCGTCGAACCCAAGACCGGGCTCACCCGCACCCAGCGCCGCAGAGCGCAGCGCAAACGCGCCGCCGAACGCGCCAACAAACAGCCCAAATATCCCGACACCCCCCTCGGCAAAGCCCTCGAAGGCGCGGACAAAAAGTTTCAGGAGTATAAGGCGGGCAAGCTCAGCAAGGATAAATATCTCGCCGCTCTCCGCCGTGCGCTCACGCAAGCCATCTCCGAGGCGGGCGGCGAGTTCTTCGAGGAGCTCAGCATGAAGGTGCTCCTCGCCGTCTACGGCGACACCGTCGTCAGCAACGAGCTCACCGCGGGTCCCGACGACAACGGCATCGACGGCAAGATACACCTGAAAGACCCCGCAGGGTTCAAAGAAACCGTCTTTTTCCAGTCCAAGACCAAGCTCAACGAGCGCGCGTTCGTCTCCGTCAAAGTGGTGCGCGAGTTCCTCGGCGTCATGACCGCCTGGGGCGCCACCAAGGGCATCCTCATCACCAACTCCCGCTTCCACCGCGACACCAAGACCTTCGCCGCCAAACGCCCAAACCTCCTCCTCATCGACAACACCGTCCTTCTCGACATGATGTTCGCCCACAGCGTAGGCGTGAAGCAGGTGGAGGGTGGTGTGTGGCATGCGGATGATGATCTCTTCCTCAACCTGACCTGACGGCGTCATTTGGCGCACAACTTTGTCAGCGCCCTTTTTTCGGCTCGTTACGTACGCCTGAGTACGCGCCTCGCCGAAAAAGGGGCGCTTTCGCGTTCTGCATCCAAATGACGCCGTCAGGCAATGCACAGCTTGATAGAGTGCTGTTTGAACTCGATTTGCCCATTTTTCGGAGACGGAATAACGAAAACCACGAGCGTGACGTCCTTAGACCCGACGCGCACTCATTCGGGGTGGAGCCGCTCACAAACGCGCACTCGTTCGGAGCGTCTTTGAGCACGATGTCTCTCTTTCGAAGACGGTTTTACGCGCCGCTCAGCCAAACTTGCACAGCGGGCGCTTGCGCCCGCTCTTGCAAGTCGCGGCGCGCCCCGCGACCTCGCAAGCTAGACGGGAAATTAAGTAGACACGGGCTCGGTGCGCGTCGAGTCGCCCTCCTCGCCCCGCGAGGGGATTTCAACCGGTACCGGCATCCACTTGATTATGTGGGTGCGATTACCAAAATTTTGGTAAAGTTCAAAAGTAAGTCCCGCATTTTGGGAGACGAGAACTCTATTCCGAGTGGGGGAGGAAAGCCCGAAGGGAAGGAGGGGGAATTCTTACTCACCCCCGAGACGAACAGCTTGATAGAGTGTCTCCGATCACGCCGTACCCTCCGAGCGAGCACCCGTGAGACGAACAGCCTATTTGAAGCGTGCCTGAACACGATGAACAGCTTGAAAGAACGTCCCGGATCCGACGCACCATTTGAGCGGGCGTCATAATACACGAAGCCATTGTTTCCTGCGCGGTGTCTCTCTTGACATGAACGGCGCTTTATATTACTATAATTGCGTCGGCAATGCGTTTTGCCGCATAGAATATAGCTTATTATGTGGAGAATATAATGTCTGTTTTGTTTTGTGATACCGATTGCGAACTGTGGTACACCACCGCGCGCGAGCTCGGCGTGAAGGTCGTCCCCATGCCGTACACCGTTGACGGCGAGGAGAGGCTCTATGACCTCGGCGAGAACACCGATCTCAATGCATTCTTCAAGAGGATGCGCGAGGGCGCCTCAGTCAGCACCGCGGGGCTCAACCCCGAGACTTACATCGAACTTTTCGAGCCCTATTTCGCGGCGGGCGAGGACATACTGTATGTGGCGTTTTCCTCCAAGATGTCCAACACTTTCAGCTATCTCAAGATCGCGATCGACGAGCTTTCCGCGAAGTATCCCGGCGTGAAATACCGCCGTTTCGACACCCTCAACATCTCCATGGGCGCGGGGCTCATGGTTTATATGGCGGCGAAGTTCTTCAACGCCAACGGCGGTGACATCGACGCCACTTACGACTATCTAGAGACGCTGGTGCAGAACGTCGCTGTGCTTTTCGTCGTGGATGACCTCAAATATCTCGCGCGCGGCGGCAGGCTCTCTCCCGCAAAGGCGGCGATCGGCAATGTGCTGCAACTGAAGCCCGTCCTCTATGTCAACAGGGAAGGGGAGATCGACGTTCTCACCAAACAGAAGGGCTTCAAAAAGGCGATGAGCTACATAGTGTCTTCCTTCGAGCAGAAGTTCCGTCCCGTCGAGGGCGCTCCCGTGGTCATCGTTGGTGCAGCATGCGACGAATATGTCGAGGAGCTTCGCTCCCGCATAGAGCCGCTCGCGCAGGGCACCGAGATCATCGTTCAGCCCGTGGGACCCGTCATCGGCGCGCATTGCGGACCCGGCACCTACGGCATCATCTTTACGGCGGAGTCCAGATGACCCTCGGAGCAGGCTCGATGAAAAGATCCACTGCATTCAAAACGACGGCGGCATTGCTCGCCGTCTTCGCGTTGTTGCCGCTTTTTGCCGCCTGCAACAAGACGGCAAAGGCGGAGTATTTCGACATCTTCGGCACCACCGCTTACATCGAGACATACGACGCCGACGATGCGGAAAAGATCGAGCGCGAGATGCGCCGCGTCGAGGAACTGTGCTCGGTGAATATCGAGGGCAGCGACATTTGGCGCATCAACGCCGCGCACGCGGGCGAGACGGTCAAGGTGGACGCGGTCACCATGTTCCTGCTCACGCTGGCGATGTCAGTCTATGAGCTCACGGACGGGTGCTATGATCCCACCGTCTATCCTCTCGTGGAGCTTTGGGGCTTTGCGGCGGGAGACTTTGTCGCGGGCACCCCGCCCGAGGGCGGCATCCCGACGGATGAGGAGATAAGCGCCGCGCTCGAACTCGTCGGGTTCGGCCGTGCCTTCTCCCTCAACGCCTCCGAGTGCACCGTCACCAAACTCATCGAGGGCGCCAAGCTCGACCTCGGCGGCATCGCGAAAGGGTATGCCTCCTCGCTTGCCTTCTCCGTGTCCTTCGACATCTGCAACGTGGGCGGCAATCTCGCCGTCGGGATGCCCACGGCGACCATTGGAGTGCCCGCGCCGCGAGAGACGGAGGCGGTGAGTTCGTCCTGGTTGTTCTCCTTCAAAGCCGCATACGGGCAGTGCATTTCCACCAGCGGCGACTATGAGAGATATTATTTTGTCGACGACGTGAGATATCACCACATCATCGATCCGCGCACGGGCTATCCCGCGTCGAGCGGTCTCGCGAGCGCGACGGTCATCTCGACGGACGGAGCGTTTGCGGACGCATTCGCCACCGCCGTCATAGTGGGCGGAGCGGATGCGGCGGAGAGATGGCTGTCCGACGAGAGCAACACCTGGGAGCTCGACCTCGTGACCGTGACGGAGAACAACGAAGTGACCTCTTACGGTCCCGAACTGACGTATGCCTGATCGGTTTCATCATTCCGCTCCGGCATGCCTATCGACACGGTGCGTGACACATATCGGCAAATAAGAGTGTTTACTCGGCATTTTTGAAAGATAAACATCGCGTTTAGCGATGTTCGGGAGAATGCACATGACCAAGACGCGGACGGGACAAGGCGGAAGGAGCGGAGCGGCACAGGCTCTCCGCTCTCTGTTCAGGAAGGGGGACATCATCCTTCTTCTCGTCCTTCTCGTTGCCGTCGCGCTCTCCGTTTGGTTCGCGCTGCGCCCCGGCGGAGGAGAGGCACGAGTGTATGTGGACGGGGAGCTTCGCTACACGCTCTCCCTCGCCGAGGATGGTGACTACGACATCCTCGATGGCAGGATGACATTGAGGGTCAGGGACGGCGGGGTGTCCGTCGTCAAGTCCGACTGCTCGGAGCAGCTGTGCGTGCATTCCGCGGCGCAGTCCGTCTCCGGCGGGCTCATCGTCTGCCTGCCAAATCACGTCGTCATCGAAGTGGGCGAAAGGGAGGTGGACGCGGTCACATGAAAACTTCCGTCACCAAACGCATCGCGCTCTCCGGGCTCTTCCTCGCCCTCGCGCTCATCGTCTCCCTCATCGAGAACCTCATCCCGCCCGTCATCCCAGCGCTGCCTTACGCAAAGCTCGGGCTCGGCAATGTGGTGCTGCTCGCCTGTTTCCTCCTCGTAGGAGTGGGGGAGGGGTGCGTGGTGCTCGTGCTCAAATGTTTCTTTGCGGCGCTGTTTTCGGGCAACTTTTCCATGCTGATATGGTCCCTGCCTGCCGCCGCCGTCGCGTATGCGGCGATGGTGATCCTCTCCCGCACCCGCCTCTTTTCCGTGACGGGGCTCTCCGTCGCGGGCGGGATGCTGCACAACATGACGCAGATCCTCGTCTCCATGGCGGTGGTCGGTGAAACCGTCGTCGCTTATATGCCGTATATGTTGCTCGCGGGCGGTCTCGCAGGCGTGGTGACGGGCGTGATCTGTCACTTTGTGGTCGCGTTTGCGGAGCGCAACTCCCTCACTCTCCGCCACCGCGACGTGTACGTCAGAACGCCTGCGGAAAAGAGGATAGCCGAAGACGGGTCGGATGACGGGGGAGTGTGAATGACGCGTGCCCGAATGAGTCGGGCGGCGGAGGAATTGCGGAAACCAAAAAACCCCGTCGGATGACGGGGTTTTTGATCGCGTCGAAAAGCGGCGCGGTTCAGCCTATGGCGTGAAGGGGGATGATCGCCGCAAAGACCAGGCACAGCAGGAAACACGCGACGCCGAGCAGAAAAGCCGTTGCCGAGAAGAACAGGTTGAGCCTTGCCACGCCGGAACGGGGTTTCGCAAGCGCGGTCAGGATAACGCCCGCAAGCGCCGCTGCCGCGCCGAATGCGTTGACATAGATCCCGGTCTTCAGCAGGGGAGAGGATCCGTCGGCTCCGCCGGGGATGAAGAAGAGAAGCAAGGGCACCAGCACCGTCACGAATGCCGCAGCAGAGAGCCCCAGCCCCGCAAAGAGCAAGGCTTTGTTTTCTTTTTCCTGCGTCCCCTTGTTTTCCTGCCGTTCTTTCATATTTTCAGTTTAACTCAAAAAACTTTCGATGTCAATTCCCTTATGCCCGATCACAGCGGCAGGGAGACGAGATATGCGTCGGAAGCCCCGAAATTTTCAAAGAACACTCCGTCGGCGGAGGAGGTGGACAGCACGAGAACGAGCGTTCCCCCGACGATCTCGGCGGTCGTTTTACCCTCGGCGTGAGCGCAGTCGATGAGGGGGATGAAATTGCCGTACCCGTCCTCGGCATAGACGGTCGTGACGCCGTCCGAAACGAGGGCGAGAATGTTGTTTTCCGAGTCGCTGCGGGCTGCAACGATCTCTCCCGCGCGCAGATCCGTAGGCGTCGACGAGATGAGGTCGAGGTGACGGCAATATGTTTCGGTCAGCCCCGGGCGCACAAGAGTGATGGAGACGCCGTCGCCGAAAACCGCGGCGGAGGAGCTTCCTTCGCGTACTGCCGCCGCAAGCTCTTCGCCGTCCGCGGAGAGGACGGAAAGCAACACTCCGCTGCTTTGCTTTGCCAGCATCGCAAATGCCGCGCCGTCTTCTCCGGCGATGGGTATAATTTGCAGAAATACGCTTTTATCATAGGTTTCAGTACACCTGAACCCCGCTTTTTGCGAAAATGTGAGAATGAATGTATCTGTGCCGTCGCATGCTGCGAGCGTGAACGAGCCGCCCGATGCAAAGCCTTCTTTCACTTCGCACACGGTCGGGAAACGGAAGGGGGAGACGACGGGCGAAAGCCCCTCCTCCACACTCACGAAAGAGAGTCCGTCGGAGCTTGTGAGAAAGAGGGAAAGTTTTCCGTCGGCGACGAGAGGAAAGGCAGAGGAAAATGCGGGGATGTCGGTTTCGCCCTTCGGTTTGCCCGCGGAGTCGAAAACCACGAGCCTGCCCCTTCCGCCTTCGGATACGACGGCGGCAACGCCGTCCCGTGTGAGTTTGGCGCCGCCGAACACGCAGTCTTTTTCGGCAAACCGCGTGACCGCGATGAGGGAGTTTTGCTCAAATACCGCGACATAGATGCCCGCTCCCCGGCAATCGTATTCATCGGATGAAGAGGAAAAGAAAAGATATACCGTATTTTGTGTGAGCACGGTCCCGAGCACCTCTTCCTCGCCCTCTCCGCCCGCATGCGCGACGGTGATGCCGGCATAGGTCTGCGAATGTCTGGGAAGGGTGGTGAAGAAGGGCGGGTCTTCGTCGGGAGTCACGTCCGGATCGGATGTCGGCGGAACGGTGTTTGCGCCGCCGTCCGCCGTTTCGCCGCCGAGATACAGCGCGTCGTACATTATGTATGCGCCCACAGCAACGGTGACGAGCACTATGATCACGAGCCACTTGGCGATGGTTTTCTGTCTTTGCATTTCACACCTCGCCGTATTGTAGCATCGATGAAGGACGCAATTTTTCCGTTCGCGTCGTTAGAGATCCTGCGCATCGGCGGCTGCGAGAAAGCGTTGACGATGACGGGAAAGAGCTTGGCTGCAAGCTCATGCTGAAAGATAACTTTGCCGCCGTGTCTTTTGGCGAGTTCCGCATTTGGCAGCTGGTCTCCCCGCGACACGCCCTTGGGGAGAGGGACGAACACGGCGCGTTTGCCGAGGGCGGCGAGCTCCGCCACGGCAGTCGCACCCGCGCGGGAAAGCACGAGGTCGCTCGCGGCATACAGCGATCCGATGTCGTCGGAATATTCCAAGGGGATGTACCTTTCCGAGCGCGGAGGCGCGTCCCCCGCCTTTCCCCGTCCCGTGAGATGGATGACAACGCATCTCTTTTCCAGGAAGGGCAGGAGAGGGAAGAGTGCGTCGTTGACCGCTTTCGCACCGCTGCTGCCTCCCGCGACGAGCAGGACTTTTTCTTCCTGCGGGATGCCGAGGCTTTTTCTCGCCGCACCGCCGTCGCGACAGAACAACTCTTCTCTCACGGGCATGCCGACAAATTCGCCGAAGTGCGATCCGGGATAAGCAGACAGCGCAACAGCGCCTTTCATTGACGCCAAACGGTTGGATAAACCCGGCGTTTTGTCGGATTCGTGGCAGATGACGGGGATGCCGAGACGCGCTGCCGCAAGCACGTACGGCAGCGCGGCAAAGCCGCCTTTTGAAAACACGGCGTCCGGCGTTTCCCGTTTCAGAATTTCTTCCGCGGCGTGTACGCCCGCCGAGAGCACCCGCGGCACGGAGAGGTTGTTCGAGAGGGCTTTCGGGGAAAATGACCGGATAAATTTTACGCAGGGCACCCCGACATAATCCAGCTTTGCGCGCTCCGCGGCGCGTTTTTCCGGGACGTCTCCCTCGCCGCCGCCGTAGAAAGCGTCGATGTCCAACCGTTCCAGGGCGGGCAGAAGGGCAAGGTTTGGGTATATGTGTCCGCCCGTTCCCCCTCCCGTGAGCAAGATCTTCCGCATGAGTCTCCTTTGTGGGCGTCTGATGACGGTCATGTCCCCGCGCCCGCTTTTCATAGTATGCGCGGATGCGATTTTAGTTTGCATTCCCGATGTTCGTGTGTTAGAATTATCGACAATAAACGATAACTTATCGAGGCGGAAATAATGAGAACGGAAAAATTTACGAGTTTTGACAACACCATTTTGCAATGCTATCTCTGGAACGACGTCAAGAACCCCAGGGGCGTGGTGCAGATCTCCCACGGCATGGCGGAGCACGCGAGACGTTATGACGCGTTTGCGCAGTTCCTTAACTCCAACGGCTACATCGTCTTCGCGGACGACCACCGCGCGCACGGCATGACCAGCACCAAGCAGAGCAAGAACGGTGTTTACGGCTACCACAAGGGCGACATCTACAACGATACCGTCCGTGACGAGATCGCCATCACCGCCCACCTCAAAGAGCGTTTCGGACTGCCCGTGGTCTATCTCGGGCACAGCTACGGCAGCATGGTGGGGCAGAGATATATCGAGATGGAGAACGCGTCGTGCGGCGCCATCCTCAGCGGTTCCGCATGTATGAAAGGGGCGCTGCTCGGCGTCGGCTGCACGGTCGCCAACATCCAGTATAAGCTGCTCGGCGGCGACAAGGAGGGCAAGCTGCTCAACGCTCTCAGTTTCGGCTCCTACAACGCGAAGTTCAAGAAGGATAAGACGGAGTTTGCCTGGCTTTCCCGCGACCGCGAGCAGGTGCGCAAATACATATTCGACGAGCAGTGCGGCGGAGTGATGTCCATCGCGTTCTTCAAGTTCTTCTTCAACGGTCTGAAAGCGTCCTACAAGGCAGAGAACCTCGCGGGCATCGACAAGAATAAACCCATTGCGATCTTCAGCGGCGCGATGGACCCCGTCGGCGGTTTCGGAAAGCTGGTGGACAAGCTCTATAAGCAGTACACCGATCTCGGGGTCAAAGACGTGACTCTCAAGATCTACTCCGACGCCCGTCACGAGGTGCTCAACGAGACCAACCGCAGCGAAGTGTTTGCGGATTTCCTTGCCGCCATCGAAAAGATGACCGCCTCCGCAAAATGATGATGCGGCATCGAGACCGAGCTTAAAACGCCTCCCGTCGCGGGAGGCGTTTTCTTATTGTCCCGCAACGGCTTGGGAGCGCGAGGGTGTGACACCCTCGCCGGGGTCAAGGGGCAGAGCCCTTTGGACACTCCCGCGCTTTCGGCAGCGAATCAATTTGTCATTAAGTTGTGAAAAACGCTTTTTTATCGCAAGTTGTTGTGGTATAATCACTTTATAATTCGATATTTATGCCCACGCACGTGCGGCGCGCACAGGCGCGGAGCTGCGGCGGGCGGGAGTTTTATGGCGCAGGAACAGGCATACAAGGCTAGCGACATCCGCGTTCTCGAAGGGCTGGACGCGGTGAGGAAGCGTCCCGGTATGTACATCGGCACGACGGGGTCGAAGGGGATGCATCACATCTTGTGGGAGATCATCGACAACTGCGTGGACGAGGTCGCCAACGGTTTCGGCGATACGGTGACGATCGAACTTCTGGACGGCAACATCGCGCGCGTCAGTGACAACGGGCGCGGCATCCCCGTCGACAAACATCCCAAGCTCAAGATCAGCGGCGTTGAGGTGGTGTTCACCCAGCTCCATGCGGGCGCGAAGTTCGACAACGGGCAGTATGCCTATTCCGGCGGTCTGCACGGCGTGGGCGCGTCCGTCACCAACGCGCTTTCGGAGTGGCTCACCGTCGAAGTGAAGAGGGACGGGCATCTTTACCGCGCGGAGTTCCATTCTCCCCAGATCGGCGGCAAGATCAAGAGCGGCGTGGTCAAGACTCCGCTCACGCTTGTGGGCAAGACGAAGGACAAGGGCACCACGGTCACATTCAAGCCGGACGAACGGGTGTTCGGCAAAGAGGAGTTTGAGTACGACGAGGTGACGGAGCGCATGCGCGAGGTTGCTTATCTCAACCGCGGCGTCACCATCGTGGTGCAGGATAACCGCTTGCCTCTCGGAGGAGGGGATTTCCGCCGCGACGTCTTTTGCTATAAGGGCGGCATCGCGGACTATGTACAATATCTCAACGAGGGGCGCACCGTCCTTTACGACAAGCCCTTTTATGTCGAGGCGAAAGAGGACAAATTCGAGGTCGCCGTCGCGATACAGCACACGGACGGCTATTCCGAGAGCATACATTCCTATGTCAACAACATCCCCACCCCGGAGGGCGGCACTCACGAAGTGGGCTTCAAGTCCGCCGTCACCAAAGTCTTCAACGAGTTCGCGAGGAAGAACAACATCCTGAAGGAGAAGCAGGCAAATCTGCTCGGTGAGGATTTCAGAGAGGGTATGGTGGCGGTCATCACCGTCAAGATGCAGAACGTGCAGTTCGAAGGGCAGACCAAAGGCAAACTCGGCAACCCCGAAGTCAAGAGCAAGGTGGAGAATCTCGTCTCCGAAAAGCTGGAGGCGCTCATCGGGATGCGCGGCTTCAAGAGCGCGGCGGAAAAGGTCGTAGCGAAAGCGATGGGAGCGGCGAAGTCCAGAGAGGCGGCTAAGCGCGCCAAGGACATCGCGCGTCAGCAGAACAAACTGAACGGCTCCAACCTCATCGGAAAGCTGAGCAGCTGCACGGGGAGGAACGCTTCCGTCAACGAGCTTTTCATCGTGGAGGGCGACTCGGCGGGCGGCAGCGCAAAACAGGCGCGCGACCGCAGTTTCCAGGCGATCCTGCCCCTCCGCGGCAAGCCGCTGAACGTTGAAAAGGCGCCGCTTGAAAAGATCCTCGCCAATGAGGAGATCTCCACCATCATCAGCGCGCTCGGCACGGGCATCGAGCCTGCATTCGACATCGAGGACCTGAAATACGACAAAGTGATCATCCTCGCCGACGCGGACCAGGACGGCGCGCACATCAGGGCGCTGTTGCTCACCTTCTTTTTCCGCTATATGCGCCCGCTCATCACCGAAGGGCACGTCTACATCGGGATGCCCCCGCTCTACAAGATGCAGAAGAAGGACGAGGTGCGCTATTTCTATGACGACGCAGCACTGGAAGCGGGCAGGAAAGAGATGGGCAAGACCGCGCTGCTGCAACGCTTCAAGGGTCTCGGCGAGATGAACCCGGAGCAGCTTTGGGACACGACGATGGACCCTGCGCACCGCGCGCTCACCCGCGTCACGATCGAAGACGCCGCGGCGGCGGACAAACGCATCAGCATACTCATGGGCGATGACAGCGCCGTGAGGAAGGAATACATTTATAAATACGCCGACTTCAACCGCGTGGACGACTTCGCGGTGAGTGAGGAGAACCGGGGATAAGGGCAGCAATGGCAAAGAGCAAGAAGAACGAGCATCTGCAATATACGGCGGCGGTGTATGACGTGGTCTTTGAAGAGGTCATGCACAACAGCATGCTGCCGTACTCCGAAAACGTCATCCTCGACCGCGCTCTGCCGCGCGTTGAGGACGGTCTCAAACCCGTGCAGAGGCGCATCCTTTACGCCATGCACGAGATGGGGCTCACTCCCGACAAGCCGTACAAAAAATCGGCGAGGATCGTCGGAGACTGCCTGGGCAAATATCATCCCCACGGCGACAGTTCCGTCTACGGTGCGATGGTGAGGATGGCTCAGCCTTTCTCCATGCGTATGAAACTCATCGACGGGCACGGCAACTTCGGTTCCGCCGACGGCGACCCGCCCGCCGCGATGAGATATACCGAGGCGAGGATGAGCCCGCTCGCGCTGGAACTTCTCCGCGACCTGGACAAGGACACGGTCTCGTGGAGCCCCAACTTCGACGACAGCATGGAGGAGCCCAATATGCTCCCCGGCAGGTTCCCGAATCTGCTCGTCAACGGAGCGAGCGGCATCGCTGTCGGGCTTGCCACCAACATCCCGCCCCACAATATGGGAGAGGCGATAGACGCCGTGGTCGCGGTCATCGACAACCCGAAGATAACGACGGCGGAACTGCTCAAAGTCATCCACGGACCGGACTTCCCGACGGGCGGATTCATCATCCCCGTGGACAGCATGGAGAGCATCTACGAGACGGGCAAGGGCAGGCTCAAACTGCGCGCGCGTCTGCACATCGAGGATGAAGGCGGCAGGAAGAACATCGTCATCACGGAGATGCCTTATCAGGTCTCCAAAGCCGCCGTGCTCAAAGATATTGCGGATCTCAGAGAGAAAAACAAGGAACTTCTCGGCGGCATAAGCGAGATCCTGGACGAGTCCGACAAGACGGGCATGCGCGCCGTCATAAAGCTTAAACGCGAGGCGGATGCGGGCAAGATCGTCTCCTTCCTCATGAAGAAGACCGGTCTCGAGATGGGCTACTCCGTCAATATGGTCGCCATCGCGGGCGGCAAGCCGGAGCAGATGGGGCTGAAAGACATCCTCACCTATTACGTTGCCTATCAGCGCGACGTCATCGTGCGCAGGACGACATTCGATCTCAAAGCCGCAAAACAGCGCGCGGAGATCGTGAGAGGGCTGCTCATCGCCATCCGCAACATCGACGAAGTGATCAGGATCATCAAGTCCTCGGAGTCCACCCCCAAGGCGAAACTCGCGCTGCGTGAGCGCTTCGACCTCACGGACGATCAGGCTCAGGCGATCGTGGATATGCGCCTGAAAGCGCTCACTCACCTCGAAGTGGGCAGGCTTGAGGAGGAACTTGCCGAGCTCGAGAAGCGCATCGCTTATCTCAGCGCCGTCCTTGCCTCTCCGCGCAGGCAGTACAACGTCATAAAAGAGGAGATCCTCGCCATCAAGAAGGCGATGAACTCCGCGCGCGTTTCCGTCATCCTGGACGGCGACAGCGACGAAGTTGAACTCCCCACCGCGGAAGAAGCTGTGAGCTATCGCGACGGCGTGTTGGTGCGCTCCTCCGAGGGCACCCTCCGCTTCATGTCTCAGAAGAACTGGTCCGCGCTGGTCAAGGATGCCTCTTCCGTCAAAGGCGAGCTCATCGCCGAGGCGGCGGCGGTCAACAATAAGGGGTGGATCTATGCCTTCACCGACCGCGGCAACATCGCGCGGCTGGACATCACCGACGTCACGGAGCGCAAGTGGAAGGAGAAGGGCATGAACCTCTCGCAGTTCAACCGCGAACTGCATCCCGACGAAAAGGCGGTGAAGATAATGTTCTTCCCGGGGACGCCCGTGGGCGAGCTGGTGTTCTTCACCCGCGGCGGCATGGTCAAGCGCAGCGATTGGAACGATTTCACTTCCATGCGCGCGCCCGGTCCCGCCATCATACTGCAGGAGGGCGACCGCCTCATCAATGTCGAGAACGTGAACGACGATATGAACGTCCTGGAAGTGACGGACGGCGGTCTCTGCCTTGTCTACCGTGTGACGGAGATCCCGGTGCAGGGCAGAAAGGCTGCGGGAGTGCGCGGCGTCAAGCTCGGCGACGGCGACGCGGTGGCGTTCGGCGGGCAGATCGACGACGAGGGCGAGATCATCGTCATGACGGACACGGGCTATGTGAAGCGCGTCATCGCTTCCACCATAGACCCCGGTTCGCGCTATCTCAAAGGCGTCAAGATCGTGGAGCTCGACCGCAGCAAAGTGGTGCACATCGATACGGTGAAAATGCCTTATGACATTGCGGTCAACTCCGGCGCGGAGACCTTCCGCATCAATACGGAAGACATCAGACTGGACACCCGCACCACCAAAGGCAAACAAATGTTCAAGGCGGGGATAATCTCCGCATCCAAGCTGCCCGAATGATGATGCGGGACAGCGGTATCAGGAAGGAAAAAGGCAGGAAGACACAGGAAGGAAGATATGAAAAAGATCGGTTTTGACAGCGAACTGTATATGCAAAAGCAGTCGGAGAAGATTTTGGAGCGGATCTCCAAGTTCGGCAAACTTTATCTGGAGTTCGGCGGCAAACTTTTCGACGATCTGCACGCGGCGAGAGTGCTGCCCGGCTTCGACAAAGCCGCCAAGATCAAGCTCCTGCAAAAGCTCAAGGATAAGGCGGAGCTCATCATCTGCATCAACGCGGGCGACATCGAGAAGAACAAGGTGCGCGCCGACTACGGCATCACCTACGGCAGCGAAGTGGAGCGCATGATCGACAACATCTCCGGGATGGGCATCTACATCAACTGCGTGGTCATCACGATGTTCTGCGATCAGCAGGCGGCGCTCGCCTACAAATACAAGCTGGAAAACCGCGGCATCAAGGTCTATCTGCACCGTCCCACCAAGGGCTATCCCCACGAGATCGACACCATCGTCTCGGATGAAGGTTACGGCGCGAATCCGTACATAGAGACCTCACGTCCCCTTGTTGTGGCGACAGCTCCCGGGCCCGGCAGCGGCAAGCTCGCCACCTGCCTCAGCCAGCTCTATCACGAGTTCAAGAGGGGAGTGAAGGCGGGATACGCCAAGTTCGAGACCTTCCCCATCTGGAATCTTCCCCTCGGACACCCCGTCAACGTCGCCTACGAGGCGGCGACGGCGGATCTCAAAGACGTCAACAAGGTGGACAATTTCCACCTGGAAGCATACGGCAAGATGGCGGTCAACTACAACCGCGACATCGAGGTCTTCCCCGTGGTGAGAAGCATCCTCACCAAGATCTCCGGCACGGAATTCGTCTATCATTCTCCCACGGATATGGGAGTGAACATGGCGGGCTACTGCATCGTGGATGACGAGGCGTGCAGGGAAGCGAGCAAACAGGAGGTCATCCGCAGATATTTCAAGGCGCTCGTGGACTACAAGAACGGCACGGCGAAGCCTTCCACCGTGCACAGGCTGGAGTTTCTGATGTCCGGGCTCGGCATCTCTCCCGCGGACAGGAAGGTCGCGGCGGCGGCACGGGCGAAGAGCGAACAAAACGACGGCTGCGGCGCGGTCGCGATCGAGCTCGACGACGGCAGGACGGTGACCGGCAAGAACACGGAGATGATGTCCGCATCCGCGGCGTGCGTCTTCAACGCCGTCAAAGTGCTCGCGGGCATAGACGACTCCGTCAAACTCATCTCGCCCTATGTCATAGGGCCCATTCTCGACCTCAAGACCAAGATACTCAACGAGCGCGAAAATCCGCTCACTCTCGAGGAAGCGCTGCTCGCTCTCTCCATCTGCGCCGCCACCGAACCGAACGCGGCAAAGGCGGTGGAGCAGCTCCCGAAACTCAGAGAGACGGAGGCGCACTCCACTCATATGCTCATCAAAGCGGATGAGAATCCGTTCAGAAAACTCGGGGTCAATCTCACTTGCGATCCCGAATTTTTGGACAATCATCTTTACAGCAACTGACGTTTACCGTGTCGAAACGGGAGGATGAAATGCCTTTTCGTATGAAAACGAAGGACAGCACAGGTGACGCTCCGAAGAGGGCGCGCAGCGCGGACGAACGACGGATGAAACTTGCCGTCGCCTGTTCCGCAAGCGGCGTGAACCTGGTGCTGGGCATCGTGAAAGTGCTCGCGGGCGTCTACACCAACAGCCTCAGCATAGTGACGGACGGGGTGAACAATTTCGGCGACGTGCTGTCCAACGCGGGCGCCGCCGCAGGTTTCGCGGTGGAAAACAAGGCGCCCACCCGACGTTTCCCGGGCGGGTTCGGAAGAGTGGAATATATCGTCTCTTTCGTGATGGCGATCATCATCATGGCGGTGGGCGGCGGCTTCATGTATTCCGCGCTGGACAGAGTGTTCTATCATCCCGTCGTCACTTTCGCGTGGGCGCAGTTCGGCATTGTCGCGGCGACCATAGCCGTCAAGATCGGGCTCGCGGTGATGTTCCGCCTCTCGTGGAAGAAGTTCCCCTCCGATGTGCTGAAAGCGCAGACTGCGGACAGCATCCTGGACGCCTGCATCACGACGTTTGCGCTTCTGGGGCTCTTCCTTTCGCGGTATATCCAATTCCCCGTGGACGCGTTGATCGGCATCGCCATCAGCGTCGTCATGATCGTCTCGGGGCTGAAGATCGCCGTCTCGGCATTTATGAAACTTGCGGGCGCGGCGGATCTCGCGCGTGTGGGCGGGATTAAAAACCTGTGTATTTCGCAGAAAGGCGTGACGGATGCGCGCGTGAGAGTGTATGATTTCGGCACAAAGTATGCCGAAGCGACGGTGGAGATCGTGTGGGAAGACGGTTCGCGGCGGGAGGAAAGGGCTGCCGCCGAACGCAGGATCGCGGACGCGGCGCGGAGAAAGGGTATCTCCGTGACGTTTGTGCGCTCCGATGAATACGAAACAACGATCGCCGCGGAAGAGCGGCATAAGGAGGGACAATGAGACCGGAAGACGAAAAGAACAAACTTACCGGACAGGAGACGCCCGTTCCCGAAGAAGGGAAGACGTCGGCAGAGGAGAGTGCGGCGGACGACAAAGCGTTCGAGGATGGTGCGGCAGGCGCCGACGAAACGACATCCGCGGACACCGTCGAGAGCGAAGAGGAATATTTCTCCGAGAAAAAGCCGTCCAAGCGCAAAAAGAGGATACGCCGCAAGGACATGACTCCCGAGCAGAAGCGCCGCTACAACATCCGTGCGCTCATCATCACGGGCACCGTCTGCGGGCTGGTGCTGGTGTTCTTCGCCATCTGCGCGCTGTGCAGCTGGGTGGGTTACACCGGCAACTTCGATTATATCGCCACCATAGAGAAGGTGGACTACGACAGCCCCTTCACCCTCATCAGCTATGAGGACAGCGACACGGGATACTACGAGTTTGTGGCGGAAAGCGAGGAGGACTCCTTCCGCGTGCTGCATCTCACGGACATCCACATCGGCGCGGGCGCCTTCTCCGCATCCAAGGACAGGTGGGCGATCGAGGCGGTGGTCAAGACCGTCAACCGCGTCAAGCCCGACCTCGTCATCGTGACGGGCGACATGGCTTATCCCGTGCCCTTCCAGGCGGGCACCTTCAACAACAAGCGCGAGGCGGAGATGTTCGCGAGCATGATGGAGCAGCTCGGGGTCTATTGGACCATCGGCTTCGGCAATCACGACACCGAGATCTACAGCCTTTACGACCGTGACGAGATCGCGGCGCAGGTCTATATGGACAAGGAGAGCTATCCGCACTGCCTCTTCCGTGAGGGCCCGACGGACATCGCGGGCAAGGGCAACGACGTCATCGTCGTGAGACATCCCACCACGGACGGAGTGGAGATCGTGGACGCGGACAGCTACGACGCGAACGTCGGGTCCACCAAGATCAGCCAGGCACTCGTCACCATCGACTCTCATTCCTACACGGACGGCGACTACTTCGGCATTGCGTGGAAGTACGACAACATCCACCAGGATCAGATCGATTGGTACGCGCGTGAGATGGACAAGCTCACCGAAATGAACGGCGGAGAGCAGGTCAAGAACCTCGTCTTCTTCCACATCCCGCTCACCGAGTACGGCGCCTATTGGAACGAGTATAAGGACAACGGACACAATGACACCGCCAACGTCCATTACGTCCACGGTTGGGCGGGCGAGAGCGGAGAGAAATCCTTCCCCGGTGTCGACGACTGCCAGATGTTCGAGACCATGCTCAAGCACGGCGGGCAGGGCACCTTCTGCGGACACGACCACTACAACACTTTCGCGCTCGACGTCAAGGCGACGACGAAGGATGCGGACGGCAACGACGTCACGGGCGTCATCAGGCTGAGCTACGGCATGAGCATAGACTATCTCGCCTACGTCGGCATCGCGAGCGACATCGAGCAGCGCGGCGGGCAGGAGATCAGGATAGACGCGGACGGCGGCTTCGCCACCCGTCATTGGGTGTATCAAGGCAAGAACGCCGGTGTCGCGCTCGATTGGCAGGAGTTCGAAGGGCTCGGGACAGAGTTCGCATGAGCAAAGTTGAACGGACTGAAAAGCATCTCCGCATACGTGCGGAGATGCTTTGACTTTTGCGGAGCGTCTTAAAAAGGGCGCGCGCAGGGCATAATATCGTCAAGTTTCGGCTGTGCAAAAGCCCGAAAATAACTGCGCCGATGCCGGTCGGCATCATTCCGTTCCGGCATCCCGCGGCGGACGGTCACGGATACGCCGTAAAACGACAGACGAAGTAAGAATGCCATTTCAAAAGGGCAGGAGAGCAGATATGAAACTCAAAGACAGAAAGAACATCCCGCAGGAGTACAAGTGGAGGCTTGAAGACATCTTCCCCGACAACGAGGCGTGGGAGGAGTGCTTTTTCGCGCTCTCGGAGCGCATGGGGAGGATCGCGTCCTACAAGGGGAAACTCGCGGACGAGGACGCGCTCTTCGAGTGTCTCACCCTCTCCACCTCTCTTTCTCACGACCTTGGCAAACTCTATCAGTACGCGCGCATGCGCCGCGACGAAGACTCCCGTGTCTCCCTCTATCAGGGCATGACGGACAGGGCGGACAACGTCGCCGTCAAACTCTCATCGCTTTCCGCGTTCATCATGCCGGAACTTGCGGCGATGAGCACGGAAAAGCTCCGCGAGCTCGCGGGAAAGAAGAGATTTTCGGACTATTCCGTCACGCTTTCGGAGATCGTCCGCAACAAGGCGATCATCCTCTCGGACAAAGAGGAGACGCTGCTCCGTGAGGCGGGCATCTTTGCGGACAACGCGGACGAGGTCTTCACCATGTTCGACAACGCGGACGTGAAGTTCGCGCCCGTCACGGACGACAAGGGCAGAGAAGTGGAGATGAGCCACGGCAACTACGCGCTTCTGTTGCAGAACCCCTCGCAGGAAGTGAGGCGGGCGGCGTTCGAGAGTATGTTCGAGGCGTATCGCGACCACATCAACACACTTGCCGCCAACTACGCCGGTAACGTGAAAAAGGATTGGTTCTTCGCCAAGATCCGCGGTTTCAGATCCTCTATGGAGCGCAGCATGTTTGCGGAGAACGTGCCGCCGACCTGTTACGGCAAGCTGCTCGAAGCGGTGGGCAAGGGCACCAAAGCCATGCACCGCTACATCGCTCTCAGGCGCAGGATGCTGGGCGTGAAGGAGCTGAATATGTACGATCTCCACGTTCCTCTCGTCGACGAGGCGAAACTCGCAATGCCGTACGAAAAGGCGGTTGAAACGGTCAAATCGGCACTTGAAGTGATGGGTAAGGAATATTCCGACATCCTCGCCTCCGCTTTCACGGACGGGTGGATCGATGTGTTCGAGAACCGCGGCAAGAAGTCCGGAGCGTATAGCTGGGGGTGCTACGGAGTGCATCCTTTCGTGCTCCTGAACTACACCGGGACTTCCCACGATGTCTTCACCATCGCGCACGAGCTCGGGCACGCCATGCACTCCTATTTCTCCAATGCATCGCAGCCCGAGGAGAAGGCGGGCTATGAGATCTTCGTCGCGGAGATCGCCTCCACCGTCAACGAGGTGCTTTTGCTCAAACATCTTTTGAAGACCGCGACGGGCAAGACCCGCACCTATCTTCTCAGCTATTATCTGGACATGTTCCGCACCACGCTCTTCCGTCAGACGATGTTTGCGGAGTTCGAGGCGGAAGCGCACGCAATGGCGGAAAAGGGCGAGCCTTTGACCGCAGACGCCCTCTCCTCGGCGTATTACGCGCTCAACAAAAAGTATTACGGCAGAGCGGTGAAGCACAACGACCTCATCCGCTACGAGTGGGCGCGCATCCCGCACTTTTACAGCTCCTTCTATGTCTACAAGTACGCGACGGGGCTCACCGCAGCCGTCACCATCGCGGACAACATTCTGGAGCGCGGGGCGGAGTATTTCGAAAAATACAGACAGTTCCTGTCCGCGGGCGGGAGCCTGCCCCCTCTCGACATCCTGAGGCTTGCCGAAGTCGACCTCGAGACGGACGCGCCTTACGAGCGCGCGATGAAGGAGTTTGCCGCGACGCTCGACGCCCTCGAAAGCGATTTTAATAAGAGCGGGGGAGAGAAAGCGTGACCTGCCGCATGCGGAAACAGACTGTATTTTGGGCGGCGGCGCTTGCTGCCGTGATTGTTTTCTGCATGCTGTTTTTCGTGCCAGCAGGCGTTGCGCAGGCATCCGAAGGGACTCTGACCCTCTATGCGTGGGGGAAGGACGACGAGGGCAACGTCTATGCCTTTTTCACCGCGGGCGGGAGCGAAAACGCGTTGGCTTCCGTCCCTTGCACGACGGCGTCCTACATCGCGGACGAAGGGGAATTTTTCTATGCTTCGCACTATGACGTGACCTTTGACGCCCGCGCCGCCGCGGACGCCGCCGCAGCCGCGGCTCCGGAAGGAGTGACGGTCACGGAAGATAACTTGAAAATCATTTTCGTATATGCTACAATGTACGAAAGCATAGTTTCCAATGCCGAGAAGTCGGAGCAGGACGGAGTGTGGATGCACACTCTTGCGGTCTCTCCCGATGACGGAACGGTGACTTTCGCCGCGTCGTCGAGAGGCGCGAAGAGCGAAAATTGGTACGCTTTGCTCATCGGTGCCGCCGTGCTCTGCATCGTGGCTGCCGCAGCGGGGATCGCGGCGGCGAGGAGTTTGAAATGCCGGAAAAACAGAAACAGACCTACAGAGTGATGCCCCACAACGCGGAAGCGGAAGAGGCGCTGCTCGGTTCCATCCTCATCGACACCCGCACGGCGGATCAGCTCGTGCCGTCTCTCCGCGCGGAGGACTTTTACAGCACGGCGAACCGCACCGTCTTTGCCGCGATGCGCTCCCTTTTGGACGAGAGCGTCGTGGTGGACGTTGTGTCCGTCGCGGACAGGCTCATGCTGGAGGGCAAGCTGGACGAAGTGGGCGGCATGGATTATCTCGCCTCCCTCACCGAGAGCATCCCTTCCTCGGCGGGCGCGGATCACTATGCGGACATCGTCAAGCGCGACGCGCTCATCCGTCGTGTCATCACGGCGGGCAACAACATCGTGCAGGAAGGGTACAAGTCCGTGAGCGGCACGGACGCGCTGCTCAATGCCGAGAAGGAGATCTATTCCATCTCCGAAGACATCACCGAAAAGGATCTTGTGCACGCCGCCGACGCTCTCGGCGACGTGATGAAGAGCATACAGGACGCGCAGGCGGGCGTTGCCAAGCCGGACGCGATCTTCACCGATTTTCCCTCGCTGGACAGGATGTCGCACGGTTTCAAGCCGGGCGAACTCATCCTCATCGCGGCGCGCCCCTCCGTGGGCAAGACGGCGTTTGCGCTCAACCTCGCCGCCAACGCCTGCCTCAAACACGACAAGACGGTGGCGGTCTTCTCCCTCGAGATGCCCGCGCAGCTTCTGGTCAAACGTATGCTCGCGCACGTCTCGGGCTGTTCCCTCTCGCTGATGGACTCGGTGGGCGGGCTGTCCGGCCCCGCCACGGGCAAGCTCTACGACGCCTACCGCAGGCTGCTTTCCGCAAAACTTTTCATTGACGACTATTCCATGAACACCCCCGTGGACGTGCTCTCCAAGTGCCGCAGGCTGAAACGCGACCAGGGGCTCGACCTCATCATCATCGACTATCTCCAGCTCATGACCGCAGGCGGCAGCGGCAGATCGAACGAGAGCAGACAGGTCGAGGTCAGTGAGATGTCCAGGAGTATGAAGGTGTACGCCAAGGAGCTCGGCGTCCCCGTCATCCTGCTTTCGCAGATGTCCCGAGGCGTGGATCAGCGCCCCGACCACATGCCCAAACTCAGCGACCTCAGAGAGTCCGGCGCCATCGAACAGGACGCGGATATGGTCATGTTCCTGCACCGCGCGAGCAAATACGATCCCACTGTTCCCGAGGATCTCGTCCAGCTCATCGTGGGCAAGAACCGCAACGGCGAGACGGGTGAGGTGGAACTGCAATGGGAAGGCTCCACCACCACATTCCGCGAGTGCGTCCCCGGCGACCGCCGCACCGAAAACGGCGGAGCGCCCCGTCCCGAATACCGCGCGCCAGCAGCGGAAGTCGCAAAAGAGAGCGCGGATGAAGACGACGATGTGTTCGTGAAGGAGGAGACGGAGACGGACAACGGGCTCTTGCCTTTCTCCAAGACGAGCGAGGACATCCCGCCCTTTGACGCGGACGGACCGGGATCGGACGCGGACGCCGCTCCCGCCGAAGAGTTTTCCGAGGCGGAGGAGGAGCTTGCGGATGCGGAGTATAAGGAAGAGTACGAGGACGAAGAGTACGCCGACATGACGGAGGACGACGAGTTCGAGGACGAGCTCGACGACGAAGGCGGGGAAGACCTCCCCTTCTGACAAGGCAGCCGCGGAAGCGGCGCGAGAAAGCATTTAAGGCGGCGCTTTGCGCCGCTTTTCATATGCGTTCGGATCAGCTCCGAAACGCCGGGAGATGCGGTATTGCCTGAGCAAATATATTCATAAAAGGCAAGTTTATCATTTCGTTTTGTCACATAAACGCGCAGTTCCGTGATCATACATATCAGCGGGCACGGCGGCATATTTTGGAATATGTTTCTTGAAGACGTCCTTTCCAAACTGAAAGCGGACACTGCCGCCGCGCCTTTTACGGCGGCAGTGCTCGGGCAGGCGGGCGTATCCCTGACCGGGGTGCGCGGCATGGTCTTTTTTTCGGAGGAAGAGGTCCGGGTGCGCGTGAAGGGCGGCGCCGTCACCGTGAAGGGGGAGGGACTCCGCATTGCGGAAATGGGTGGCGGAGACGTCCTTGTGAGCGGAGTGGTCGCGGGGGTGGAAATTGACAGAGATCGCGGATGAGAGAGGGGGACGGCGCGCGGCGGGGAGATCCCGTCCGCTGCCTTTTTCGCGCACGGTGTTCGAGGTGGAGAGAAGGGACGCCGGCAGGGTGTTTTCCGCGGTGTCGGAGGTGACTCGGCTGCGTGCGGAGAGAGGAGGAGCGGGCGTGCGCTTTTCCGTGCCCGCGGCGGACAGATCAAAGGTTGTTGCAATATGCACATCCTTATGCTATAATTACAAAATAATAAAAGAGAAAGGTCCGTTGCTTTTTGCGGCGCAGGCGGCGGGACGGGCGGGCATCGTTTTGGGCACTGTCGCGGCGGCAGTTCTTGCGGCGGTGTATCCGATGTTCGTCATCCGCGTCGAGTATACGGGCGACCTCATCGACGGCGTCGCCGAGACCGTGGAAAGGAGCGGCGTGTGCGAGTGGACTTTTCTCCCGGGGCTGGATTGCGAGGCTTTGGAGAGGGAACTGCTCGCGCTGGACGGGGTGGCGTTTGCCGCTGTGACGCGGCGGGGCACGCGCGTGTATGTGGACGTGCGCGCAGAGCGGCACGAAGACGGGATCTTAGGCATCCCGGCGGGGAACGTCACGGCGAAAGTTTCCGCGTCCGTCACACGGGTCATAGTGCGGCAGGGTACGGCGGAAGTGTCATACGGCGACATCGTGCGCGAGGGCGACGTGCTCATCGGCGCGTACGTGATCTCCGGCGAGGAGAAAGTCCCGTGCGCCGCGGACGGCGAGGTATACGGGTTGGTGAGCCGCACCTATACGCGGTTTTTCCCTGACACCGTGCTCGAAAAGCGGTTCGGCAGGGTGGAGCGCGTGTCGCGGATCTCCTTCGGCGGCAGGGTGCCGGAGACTCCGGAGAGCCCTTTCGAGAACTGCATAGTGGAGACGGAAGCCGTGCGCAACGGGTTCCTCCTGGGATACACGCTCTACACGTTCACTTTCCGTGAAGTGCTTGTGCGGGAGAGTGAGAACACGCTTTCCGCCGAAGAGATGGAGAAGGAGGCGTCGCTCGACGCTGTCGGGGGGCTGCCGCCGGGAGCGGAGATATTGAGCGTGACGGCTCGGACAAGAAAGACGGACGGCGGCACCGTGGTGACGGTCGCCGTGCAAACGGAAGAAAGGATAGACTGAATGAGGATCTCAAAGGAGAAAAAGGTCAACGACTATGAGGCTTTCCGCCAGCTGTTCGGCGGGCTGGACACCAATGTCCGTCTGTTGGAGGAAGAGTTCGGCGTGAGCGTGTTCACGGGCGCGGAGTCTCTCAGGATCACGGGCGAAAAGGGGGATGTCGAGAGCGCGGCTGAGGCGATCGACGCCCTTGTGGCTCTCTCTGAAAAGGAGCCGCTCGGTCCGCAGCAGATCGCGGCGGTGGTGGACATGGTGCGCCGCGGAAAGGGGCACAGCGTCAAAGATCTCATGTCCTGCGTGACCGTGGGCAGGGGCAAGACCGTCTATCCTAAGAGCATAGGGCAGAGGCTCTACTGCGACGCAATCAGGGAGAATTCCGTGACCTTCGGCATCGGACCCGCGGGCACGGGCAAGACCTATCTCGCCGTCGCGCTCGCGGTGGACGCGCTCAAAAACCACGAGGTTGACAAGATCATCCTCACCCGTCCTGCGGTGGAAGCGGGGGAGAAACTCGGTTTTCTGCCGGGAGACCTCGCGGACAAGGTGGACCCCTATCTCCGTCCCCTCTATGACGCCCTCGAAGAATTGATGGGCGGCAGCGAGAGTTATCTGAAAAACATCGAACGCGGACTTGTGGAGATCGCGCCCCTCGCGTATATGCGCGGCAGGACGCTCAACAGAAGTTTCATCATACTCGACGAGGCGCAGAACACCACGAAGGAACAGATGAAGATGTTCCTCACCCGTCTCGGAGAGGGGAGCAAAATGGTGGTGACGGGCGACGACACGCAGGTCGATCTCCCGCGCAACGTGACGAGCGGGCTCATCCATGCCGAAAAGGTGCTGCAAGGCGTCAAAGGCGTCGCCGTCGTGCGGCTGGAATATTGCGACGTCGTGCGCCACGAATTGGTGAGCCGCATCATCCGCGCATATGACAGGTTCGAGCGCGCGGAAGCGGAAAGAAGAGACCGCGCCGCAGAGAAGAGCGGAGCGGAAAGCATTGCCGAAGAGGAAAGATATGATCAAGAAGACTGAATATCTGACCACAGCGCAAAAGGTCAAACTCGCGAAGCGCCGCAAATTTGCGGTGGATTTTGCAAAGGTATACCCGCCGTGTTTTCTGGTGACGGGCGTAGTGACGCTTTTCGCCATATTCATGACGGGCGATTTTTACGGAGCGTTCACAGAGGAGAGCGCGGCGGCAACGGCGGGCGTCTTTGTCATACACGAAGTGCTGGCGGGCTTTCTGATCGCGTCGGCGTACGCGTCCGCGGAAGACGCGCGGTTCCCTCTGCGTGAGGTGCTGCTTTCCTTCGTGATGACGGTCATCACCTACATCGCGTGTCTCGCGACGGCAAAATTCCTCAGCGTGTTCGCGCTGCCTGTCTGTCTTGCCGCGCTGGTGCTCACCGAGCTTTCCAACCGCAGGACATCCTCGATCACCTCGCTCGTCATCGTCGCGATGCTGCTCGTCTCATTCATCAGAGGAGAGTATTATCCGGACACCATGCTCCCGGAGGTCATCCTTGCGGTGGTGGGCAACTTTGCGGCGGCTCTTGCGGTCAATATGCTGGTGGACAAGCATCTTGCGCGTCTGCCTTTCATACTCGCCGCGCTCGGGGCGTCCGCACTCGGGATCCTGGTCGTGCTTGCGGGCACGCTGGTCATGGGCGACATCAGCATCAATCTGCTTTACAACGTGCTGTGGTCGTACGGCGCGTCCGTGGGCGCGGTGCTCGTCTTTACGCCCATCGTAGCCATCCTGGAAGGGGTGTTCAACATCGCGGACGATTTCAGGCTCAACGAACTCACCAACCTCAATCAGCCGTTGCTCAAACGGCTCGCGAGCGAGGCGCCGGGCACCTTCAACCATTCCCTGGTGGTGGGCAACCTCTCCGAGGCGTGCGCGGGTGCGATCGGCGAGAATCCGCATATGGCGAGAGCGGCGGCGTACTATCACGACATCGGCAAGCTCAAAGCCCCCGTGTACTTTTCGGAGAACCAGACGGGCTACAACCCTCACGACGAGCTCATCCCGGAAGTCAGCGTGAGTATGATCACTTCGCATACGGTGTTCGGCGAGATCCTTGCCAAACAATACCGCCTGCCGCCCGAGATCGTCGCCGTCTGCCGCGAGCACCACGGCACTTCTCCCGTGGGATATTTCTACCGCAAGGCGCTCAATCTCAAAGAGGAAGGGGATCTTTCCGTCAGCAATTACACCTATCCCGGTCCCAAACCGCAGACCAAGATCGCGGCGATCGTCATGATCGCGGACACGGTTGAGGCGGCGTGCAGGGCGTATATGCCCGACACCAAAGAGGAGTTTGTGGAAAGGGTGAACAAACTTGTGGACGAGAAGCTGCAGCTCGGTCAGTTCGACGAGTGCCCCATCACAATGAACGATCTTTCCGTCATCAAGACCACCATCATCGAGACCTTGCCGCAGGTGCAGCACGGACGAGTCTCCTACGAGAAAAAGAAGGCATGATAGAGTTCACCGGCGCGCGATTTTCGGAAAGGCGGCTCATAAGAAAAGTGGAGAGAGCGGTCTATGAAGTCCTCGGTCAGGAGGATATCTTCACGGTGGATCTCGCGGTGACGGACGGCGAGACGGTGAGGGAATACAACCGCGAAACGAGAGGTGTGGACGCGGAGACGGACGTCCTTTCTTTCCCATATTTCGAGGGGCTGAAACTTCCCGTCGGAGCGGAGGATTTCAGCGACGAGGCGTTCGACGGCAGACGGGTGGCTCTGGGCAGCATCATGATATCCTCGCCGCGGGCGCATTTGCAGGCGGAGGAGTACGGGCACTCTTATGAGCGCGAACTCGGCTTTCTCGCCTGCCACGGGCTGCTGCATCTTCTGGGGTTCGATCACATCGAGCCCGAGGACGAAAAGCATATGCTCGCCGTCACGAAACGGATCATGGACAAGGTCGGGCTCTCCCGATAAACGCATGAGGGCGCGGACGGCGCACAAATAACGGACAAAGGAAATAATCGCACAAATGAAATCAGGCTTTATTTGCATAGCGGGGATGCCGAATGCGGGCAAATCCACCCTCATAAACGCGCTGGTCGGCGAGAAGGTCGCCATCGTTTCCTGGCGCCCGCAGACGACGCGCAACAAGATCCTGGGTGTGGTCAACACCGATGACGCGCAGATCGTATTCATCGACACTCCCGGCATACATCAGGCGAAAAACAAGCTCGGCAAATATATGATGCAGTCCGTGGCAAGCGGGCTCAAAGACGTCGACGGCGTCATCTATGTGCTGGACGCGGCGAAGGGCGTGCGCGAAGAGGACGAGCATTTCCTCACCGAAAAAGCGGCGGGACGCAACGTCGTCGTCGCGCTCAACAAACAGGACGCCGTGACGAGAGAGACGCTCTTCTCCGTGTTGGAGAGGCTCAACGCTTTCGGCGGGGTGAAAGCCGTCGTCCCGATCTCCGCAAAAAAGGGGGAGAATCTCGAGCCCCTGCTCGCCGAAGTCGGCAAATTTCTCCCCGAGGGTGAGAAGATGTATCCCGACGACATGTATACGGACAGGACGATGCGTTTCATGGCGGCGGAGATCATCCGCGAGAAGGCGCTATATCTTCTGGACAAGGAAGTGCCCTACGGCATAGGTGTGCACATCAACAAATTCGAGCTCCGCGAGGACAAGCCCATCTATGACATCGATGCCGACGTGGTGTGCGAAAAACAGTCCCACAAAGCCATCGTCATAGGCAAGGGCGGCGAGATGCTGAAAAGGATCTCCACCGCCGCCCGTCAGGACCTCGAAGAACTCACCGGGTGCAAAGTCTTCCTCACCCTCTATGTCAGGGTCAAGGCAGAGTGGCGGGACAGCGACTATCTCATGCGTGAGCTGGGCTACGACGTCAAGGATCTGAAAGATTAGCACAAAAGCGCGGTTCACGGTGCGGAAAAGCACGATGAACGCCGTGTTGAGGTGAAAGTATCAAAACCCATCGGCAGCGCAGACTATGCGTATGCTGAAAAAGAAAGAACTGTGGCAGTTGTTTGAAAGGAGCGGGCGGATAGAGTTTTACAACGCATACCGCGCGCTCGGAGAAGAGGAACATGGACAAGAAAGTGAAAGCGATAGTGACGAGGGCGGTGCCGTATAGGGACTCCGACATGGTGCTCACTCTCGTCTCCCTCGAAGAGGGCAGGCTCACGGCGTCGGCGAGGGGGTGTCTGAAACCCCGCGCCAAACTGCGCTTTGCAGCCGAGCCCATGAATTTCGGGGAATATATGCTTTCCGGAAAGGGGGACAGATACATAGTTACGGACTGCGTTCAGTACGATTCCTTTTCCCCCGTGACGGCGGACATCGACAGTTTTTATGCCGCCTGTATGATCCTCGAACTTCTCTCCCGTCTTTCTCCCGAGCCGCAGCCGGAGATCTTTCTTGCGGCGATAAAGGAGCTCAAAGCCCTCGCTTACGAAGGCAAGCACGGGCGCGATTCCGCGTGCGATTTTATGCTTGCCGCACTTTCCGCGGGCGGCAACGGGCTGGATTTTTCCGTGTGTTCCGACTGCGGGTGCCTGCTTGACGGCGACGCCGCGTTTTCGGAATCCGGAGGGATAATGTGCACGCATTGCGCGCCGTGGGACGCCATCAAGGTGGACGCCGCGTCGCGCGCGTATATAGCCGGGGAGTCGCGAGACGTACCCGACGCGATAAAAACAAGGGCAGACAGGCTGCTTGCCGACTTCCTCTACCGCATGCAGGGGGTGCGTCCGGACAGCGCCTATTTTAAGGAGCAGGAATGAGAAAGAAGATCACATTCGTACTGATCGCCGCCGTGATGACCGCGGTCGTCGCGCTCACAGTGTTCGGCTGCGACAAATTCAGCACAAACATGCCGTCTCTTGCGGACATCTATGCCAACTACGATTCCACGCAGGGCGAGATCGACGGGGCGGAGCTCAGTCTCGTTCTCCCCGACGGCTGGAAAGTGCTTTCCTCCACAAGCGGTTACGACCCGAGTTCCAAGACGAAGTACAACGCCGATTCGGACATCGGTTATATCGCTAGCATGAACGCTTTCATCATCGTCAACGAGAACAACGATCTTTCCGTGGTCAAAGTCCCCGAGGGCGATGACAAGACAGTGACGGAGGAAGATTTCCTCATCCCTCCCGGCACCGCCGTGCGCGCGATCAAAGCGGCGGGAAGCTATTTTGCCGTGCGCATAGCCAGCAGTTCCGGGTTCGTCGGCGTGATGGACGCGAACGGCAACTGGAGGGTCAACGCTTCCAAGACCAAGTCCGTCAGCGACGAAATAGACGAAAACACTCTCTCTTCCGCTATACGCGTGCTGGATGACGAGCTGGTCGCGGTCAACCCCGCAAATTCCGCGGAGACCGCGGGCAACGCCTCTTACACCCCCATCTACCGCATTTCCACGGGTGAGATGGTGTGCAGGATAAATACGGGCGGATCTATCGGCGGCATCCTCGGTTTTGACGGGAAGTATGTGTCCGTTGAGACCTCGTCAAAGGACAGCGGCAAAGAGACGCGCATATATGCCGTGCCCGACGTCCTCGGCGCCTCCGCCGATCTCTCCTATCCCCGCCACGGCAACTTTGTCAACACGGGCGACTACGACGACTATTACACCGAGTCGCTCTATCTCGGGGAGGGCAAGTTCTATGTCCACACCGAATGGACGGTGGATTCGGACGCGACCTACACCTACGCTTACGGCGGCGAATATTACCGCGCCGTCCGCTATTTCTATTATCCCGACCGCGACGATACGGAACAGTACACCTCTTCCCACATCTTCCTGAACGCCGTCAATTCTTATTACGACGGAGTGCAGGGCAGGAGTCTCGGCGATGCGACGGTCACGCCGTCATCCTTCCTCAAAGACGGCTATTCGTATGCATCGTTCGGGCTCACCGTGGACGCGGATAAAAATGCGTATTACGACCAGTTCATTTTGGACAGCGATCTGAACATTGTCTATTCTCTCACCACCAATTTCGGCATTCGGCCGGAGGGCTCTCTCGACCGCGACGAGGTCGGTCTTTACGACCTTATGATGCAGGGGTCGGACGGCTATTATTACGCGAGGCTCTATCCGAGCGCCATCAGGCTGTATGATGCCGACGGTTCCCTCATCTTTGAAAACGACGAGCACGAGTATGTCAGCGCGGGGTTGCAGAACGGCATCATCATCGCGGGCATAGAGGACAGCGACGGAGATGTGGTGTACGGCGCGTTCGATCTTTCCGGCAACAACGTCATCCCCTTCGAATACAGCTACATCGAACCTTTCAGGAGCTATTACACCTATGCCGTGACCGCGGAGAACAACACCGCCGTGCTTCTCGGGCGCGACGGTATGCCCGCACCCCTCGAAGAGGGGGCGAGCAAGCACTTCCCGGACGTCGCCACGAGTAGCAGCAACAAGGCGCTGGAAAAGAGGGGATGCTATGTTTTCACCATCAAGACCGACGACGGTACCCGTTACGGCGTCAAGAATATGAGCGGGGATTTCGACGACAACATCGTCCTTCCCGCGCAACTCACGTCGTGCACGCTCTATTCCCCTCTCAACGACAACAGCATCGTCTTTGCCTGGGGCAACCGCGAAGAGGACGGCGCGTTCTGCGTCTATGCGATGACCTCTTCCGATGACGGCGGAGCCCCCGCGGGAGACCTTCCCGACTGGGCGGTGGGGCTCATCGCGGCGGGCTGCACCCTTGTCGTCGCAGCGGCGGTCATTGGCGTTATCATCGCTGTGAGACGCAGGAAGAAGGCAGGTGCCGCGCAATGATCACGCGCATAGTAAATGCAGAAGACGGGCTTGACGAAGCCGTTTCGCTCATAAAAAGCGGCGAATTGGTCGTTTTCCCCACCGAGACGGTGTATGGTCTCGGGGCGAACGCTTTCGACCCCGCAGCGGTCGGGAAGATCTTTGAGGCAAAGGGCAGACCGCAGGACAATCCCCTCATCGTGCACATCTCCGCAGTCGGCGAAGTGAAGGAGATCGCGCGCGATGTCCCCGAAGTTTTCTACACCCTTGCGGAGCGGTTCATGCCCGGAGCGCTCACCGTCGTGCTTCCTAAGTCCGACCGCATCCCCGGGATCGTCACCGCGGGCGGAGATACCGTTGCGGTCAGGATGCCGGACAACGCTTTCGCGCGGGAGCTCATCTCCCGTTCCTTCCCGCTTGCCGCGCCTTCCGCGAACAGGAGCAAGCACGTGTCTCCCACCTCGGCGGGACACGTATATGACGATCTGAACGGGCGCGTGCCTCTCATCCTCGACGGAGGGGAGTGCAGGGTCGGCATAGAGTCCACCGTGCTAGATCTCACTTCCGGCGATCCCGTCATCCTGCGTCCCGGTGCGGTGACGGCTGAGATGCTGGCGCCTTATCTGGGGGCTGCGCCCGGCAGCGGCAAAGTCATCGGGACGGCGAAATCTCCCGGGATGAAATACCGCCATTACGCGCCGACGGCGGAAGCATATGCCGCGCTGAGCGCGGAGTCCGCGGCGGCGTTTTACGACCGCTGCGCGGCGGAGGGCAAGAGTCCCGTACTGCTTTTCAGGGACATATATCCCGACATTCTCGGAGAGAGGTCGCGAGTGTCGCTGGGCAGGAGCGTGGACGATTTTATGCACAACGTCTATTCCGCGCTGCGCACCGCGGAGAAAGAGCACGATGTCATCATCGTCGAGACCCTTGCGGGCGAAGGCAGGGCCGCGTCCGTGATGAACAGGGTGATGAAAGCCGTGGGAGGCAAGACGGTATGAAGATGGTCTTCGTCTGCACGGGGAATACCTGCCGTTCGCCCATGATGGCGGCAATGTTCCGCGACTATGCGAAGAAGGTGGGGTTCGACTGTGAGGTTGCCTGTGCGGGGATGAAGGGCGGCGGTTCTCCCGTCAACCCGAAAGCGGCGCACACGCTCGCTTTGCGCGGACTGTCGGCGGAAGGGCACGTGTCGTCGGTGTTCGGAGAAAAGGATGCGGACGCCGACTTTGTCTTCACCATGACGGATGAGCAGCGAGATGAACTGCGTTCCCGCCATCCCTCTCTCCGCGTCGAGAGTTTGTCCGTCTTTGCCGGCGGCGACATTGCCGATCCGTACGGCGGCACGCAGGAAGATTATGACGCTACGGCAGATGTCTTCGAGGGCATCTTGGGCAAGCTGCACGACTACATCGTCACCCATTCGTAAAGGGCGGATGCGGACGGAACGGAAAGGCGCAAGGGCGCCTTTTTCGATAAAGGGAAAGCGCGGTTTTTGCCGCGCTTCCTGAAGGACAGGTCTTCGTCCGTATACGCCGGGCGGCACGCCGCGGCGTTTCTTTGCCGATCACAGCGAGGCGATGAGCTCTTTGAATATCTTTATGTGCAGTTCTTCGTCCAGAACGATGCGTTCAAGCAGGTTCTTTACGCTTTCGGTGCGCAGCGCTAAGACGGTGCGCTCGTAGTTGAGGATGGCGGTCTCCTCTGCGGTGATGTTCTCTCTCAGGAATTTTTTGGGATCGAGAGTATAATTCGGGAAGCTCCCGCTCCAATAAGTTCTTCCGCCCATGACGGGATAGCCGCCGAGCTTTACGATGGCGCGTCCGAGCAGCTCGTGATGGTGCATTTCCGTTTTCGCGATGCCGCCGACGGCGGCGGCGACCTCCTTGAAGCGCGTCGTGACATAGCTTTGGAAGCAGTAGGTAGTGATGGCGGTGAGTTCGCCAGCAGGTCCGCCGTACAGCGGCATCAGCAGCTTGCTGTCCGCGAGGTTTTCGGCGCAGTCTATCTCGGGATAGGGCAGTTCGGACGCGAAGATCTCATTGTCCATAGGCTCCTCCTTTCGCCCCCAGTATATGAAGGGGAGAGGCGCATGGTGACGGAAAACGCCTTGCCGAAGAGAAAATGCGTCAATCCGCTTGCAAAAGATATCCCCGTGTGATAGGATATTATAGCTTGTAAACGGAAACGCGCGCGAACAGCGGCATTTTCCGTCCGAGAGGTGTCTTAGATATGAAGAAAAGAGTCATAATGCTTATCGCACTCATCGCACTCGTCGCCGTGCTCGGCGTCGTGCTTGCTGCGTGCAACGAGTCCACCACGTCCGACCCCGCCGGTTCCATCGACTACGACGTCAGACAGAACGTTACTCTTGCGTTCATGATCATGATGCTCGTCGCCGGCATCGCGCTCATTGTGGTCGTCATGATGCAGAAGGGCACAAACGATAATGTGGGAGTCATCTCGGGTGCATCCGACACTTATTACGGCAGGAACAAGGAGAAGGGCAAGGAAAGCGTGCTCAAAAAGGTGACTTTCGCACTGTTCGCTTTCATTCTCATCTGCTCCATCATCTGCTTCGTCGTCGGCACCGTGGACTGAGCGGAATGCAAAGTTCGGACGGCTCCCGCAAAAACGGGAGCCGTTTTTTAGTGCCCTGCGGGAATGATGCGCATCCGTCTCGGAGCAATTCTTTTCGGCGCTTTTCCGCGGCTGAGGCTTGCCAATATGTATACTATTGCCTGCGCCTCACCCGCAAAAAATCATCCGAAAATCTTTTGCTCCGAGGTGTCGGAAATCCCGCGGCGCCGGGGCGGATCCGCATCACCCCCGCAGGGCGTGCTCTCCGAAATGCTCACGGATCAGGCTCGGAACGATTCTTTTCGGCGCTTTTCCGCAGGGTTGTCCGCCGGAAGTCACACCGATACGGTGCAAAGCAATTGCTCCTGAGCGGGAGGAAAAGAGTGCGGCGTGCGCTCATTCCGGGAGAGGGTGTAAAACTCTTGTAAAAACAGAGAAAAAGTTATATCATATAAATTACGGCGCGCGGTGCGCGCGAAAGAGAGAATGTGATGAAGATCGTTGCCACCAACAAAAAAGCCTATCACGACTATTTCGTGGAGGAGACTTATGAGGCGGGGGTGGCGCTTGTCGGCACGGAAGTCAAGTCCGTGCGGCTGGGCAAGGTGAATCTCCGCGACAGCTACGTCTCGCTGAAGAGCGGCGAGGCGGTGCTTTCGGGTGCGCACATTTCTCCGTACGAGAAGGGGAGCTATTTCAACGTCGATCCTGTCCGTCCGCGCAAGCTGCTGCTGCACAAGGACGAGATAAGGAAGCTGAAAGCCAAGACGGAGCAGAAGGGCTATACCGTCGTCCCTCTCAGGATCTATTTCAAGGACAGCCTTGTCAAGGTGGAGATCGGGCTGTGCAAGGGCAAGGATCTTTACGACAAGCGCGAGACGCTGAAGCGCCGCGAAGAGGCGCGCAAGCTGGACCGCATCAAAAAAGAGTTCAACACCAGATGACCGCCGAAGTGCCGTGCATTTGGCAGAAAAGGAGTTTTATATGAGCAAGATCGAGACTTTATGTGTCCAAGGCGGCTATACGCCCGGCAACGGCGAGCCGAGGCAGATCCCCATCGTACAGAGCACGACCTTCCGCTATGAGACCAGCGAGGATATGGCGAAGCTCTTCGACCTGGAGGCGTCGGGCTATTTCTACACCCGCCTGCAGAACCCCACCAACGACACGGTGGCGGCGAAGATCTGCGCCCTCGAGGGCGGCACCGCGGCGATGCTCACGTCGTCGGGTCAGGCGGCGAATTTCTTTGCGGTGTTCAACATCGCGAGCGCGGGCGATCACGTGGTGGCGAGCTCCACCATCTACGGCGGCACATTCAATCTCTTTTCCGTCACGATGAAGCGCATGGGCATCGATTTCACTTTCGTCGCACCCGATGCGAGCGAGGAGGAACTGAACGCGGCGTTCCGTCCCAACACCAAGGCGGTGTTCGGCGAGACGATCGCAAACCCCGCGCTCACCGTCCTTGACATCGAGAAGTTCGCGCACGCGGCGCACGCGCACGGCGTGCCCCTCATCGTCGATAATACCTTTGCCACTCCCGTCAACTGCCGTCCCTTCGAGTGGGGCGCGGACATCGTGACGCACTCCACCACCAAGTATATGGACGGGCACGGCGCCGCGGTGGGCGGCTGCATAGTGGACAGCGGCAAGTTCGACTGGACGAAGTATCCCGAGAAGTTCCCGGGGCTTTGCACTCCGGACGAGAGCTATCACGGCGTGACTTATACCGAGCGTTTCGGGCTTGCGGGCGCGTTCATCACCAAGGCGACGGCACAGCTCATGCGCGACTTCGGCGCCATCCAGTCGCCGCAGAACGCGTTCCTTTTGAACCTCGGGCTTGAAAGCCTGCATGTAAGGATGCAGCGTCATTGCGAGAACGCCCTCAAAATGGCGCAGTTCCTTGCGGAGAGCGAGTATGTCGGGCACGTCACCTATTGCGATCTGCCCGGCGACAAATATCACGAAGTGGCGAAGAAGTATCTGCCTCACGGCTCCTGCGGCGTGGTCAGCTTCACCGTGAAGGGCGGCAGAAAAGCGGCGGAGAACTTCATGAAGCATCTCAAACTCATCGCCATCGAGACGCATGTCGCGGATGCCAGATCCTGCTGTCTGCATCCCGCAAGTTCCACCCACCGTCAGATGACGGACGTTGAGCTCGCCGCCTGCGGAGTGTCGCCGGATCTTGTCCGCCTCTCCTGCGGCATCGAGAACGCGGACGACCTCATCGCCGATGTCAGGCAGGCGCTCGAAGCGGCGCACGCCTGAGATCCCTTGCGGCAGGTGAGGGGAGCGGCCGCCGTCCCGCATATGACGGCTAAGACAAAGTGACTACGGAGGCAATATGCCCATCATCATTCCGAAAGACATACCCGCCTATGCGTCGCTGCGTAGCGAGAAGATCTTCGTCATGGATGCGGAGCGCGCGGGCACGCAGGACATCCGCCCGCTGGAAGTCGCCATCGTCAACCTCATGCCCACAAAAGAGGTGACGGAGACCCAGCTCATGCGGTTGCTCGGCAACACTCCTCTGCAGGTGAACATCCACCTCATCGGGACGGCGAGTTATAAGAGCACGCACGTCTCCGAGGCGCACATGCAGAAGTTTTACCGTTCCATTTCGGAAGTGAAAAAGATGAAGTTCGACGGCATGATCGTCACCGGTGCGCCCGTGGAGACCATCCCCTTCGAGGAGGTCAAATATTGGAACGAGCTTGTCGAGATCATGGATTTCGCGCGCGAAAACGTCACCAGCACCATATACATCTGCTGGGGAGCGCAGGCGGCGATGTATCACTTCTGGGGCATCGGCAAGCAGCTCCTCGACAAGAAGCTTTTCGGCGTGTTCGCCACCCACGCCATGCAGGAGAACGATATGCTCCTGAAAGGTATGGACGACACATTCTACATCCCGCACTCCCGCCACACCCGCGTGGACGAAGAGGCGGTGCGCGCGTGTCCGGACATCAAGGTGCTGGCGTCCTCTCCCGAGGCAGGCATCTCCATCGCGAAGACGCACGACAACCGCATGTTCTTCTTCACGGGACACGCGGAGTACGACCGTTTCACCCTGAAAAACGAGTACGACCGCGACCGCGCAAAGGGGCTTAGTATCGAGCCCCCGAAGAACTATTTCGTCAACGAAGAGCTCGGCATCGTGGACATGAAGTGGCGCTCCACCGCCAATCTTCTCTTCTACAACTGGCTGAACTATTACGTCTATCAGGTCACGCCGTACGAGATCCACTCCGTGGGCTCCGTCCCCGCCTCCGAGTGAGCTCGCCGGCAAAACCGATATGCGCTTCAAGACCGCTCCCTTTCGGGGCGGTCTTTTGCTGCCAGGAGAGGGCGGCGGAACAGCGGCAATTTGATGAAGCATCGTGCATTACGGCGGCGGGACTGCGGTGATTTGATGAAGCGCGCCCATGAGACGGCTTTGCGCGGAAATCGGCGGCGGCGGATTCGGTTCATATCATTCCGATCCGGCAGTAAAAACATCGGGATTTTATTTTTCCCAATCTTGAACTTGTGTATGTTATCTGCTATACTGTATATATAACCATAACTATCCCAAGGGGGAGAATATGAAACTGTTTCTCGACGAAGTGACATCCAAAGAGCAGGTGCTTGCGGACATGAACACCATGAACGCTTTCGGCGGCGGTGACCGTCTCACCGGCACTCCGGGACAGCGCGATTACTGCGCGTGGCTGAGGCGCGAGATCGAGGCGATGGGCATCCCCGTGGAGAGGAAGGAGTACACTTTCGACCGCTGGAGCGCGAAGGAGTGGTCTCTCACCGTGGACGGCAGCCCCGTGCACGTCTCCTCGCCCTTCCATTACAGCGGTTTGACGGGAGAGGAGGGCGTGACGGCGAAACTCTGCACCGTCTGCAACAATCCTCTCGATTTTCAGCGCGCACGCGGGAAGATCGCGGTGTGTCACATAAAGAATCTCTCCCTCATCAGCAGCAAGGTGGCTTTCAACAAGCGCAGGTCGCTGCCCGCCGACCTTGAGGTGGAAAAGAGCTATCGCGGTCCCGTCAGCACTTCCTTTGTCAAGACATTGATCACCTTTCCCTTTCTCAAAGCGGCAGGGATGAAGGGTATGATCTGCGTGTGGGAGGACATGTCCGACGCGATGGTGGAAGGGCAGTGCCTCAACTTCATCCTCTCTTATCTCGGGGTGCCCGTGCTGTGGGTGAACGAGACGGAGGGCAGGAAGGTCTTTGCAGCGGCGAAGGCGGGCAAGAGCGCGACGCTGCGCCTCACCGGTGAGCTGGAAAAGGGAGCGGTCACCGAGTCCTTCCACGCCATCGTCAAGGGCACGGGCGGCACGAACGAGGCGATCATCGTCAACACACACACGGACGGGTGCAACTTCTCGGAAGAGAACGGCGGTGTCGGGATGCTCGCGATGCTGCGCTGGTTCAAGGCGCATCCCCCCAAGCGCACCCTCATCTTCGCCTTTGTGACGGGGCACTTCCGTCTTCCCGTCTTCCGCGTGGGGGTGATGACCTCCAACCAGGCGACGGGGAGATGGCTCAAAGACAACAAGGAACTTTGGAACGGCGGGAAATATAAAGCCGTCGCGGGGTGTTCCGTCGAGCACCTCGGCTGCACGGAGTGGAAGGACGTGGACGGCGTTTACAAAAAGACGAACGACGTCGACGTCGAGCTCGTCTACACCGGCAACAAGAGCATGGACGCCGTCTATTACGAGGCGGTGAAGGGCAGAGACCGCCTCAGGACGATGACACTGAGGGGGCACAACACCATGCACTTCGGCGAGGGTCAGCCCCTTTCCAAGAAGGGCATCCCGGAGATAGCCCTCGTCACCGCGCCGGACTATCTGTGCTCGGTGGACTACACGGGCGGCAGCCACATGGACAAGTTCGACATCGACCTGATGTACGAGCAGATCCACACCTTCGTCAGGTGCGTCGAGATCCTGGACGGCATGACGAAGAAGGAGATCGGCAGGTCTCAGCCCTACACCGTGGGTCTGGGCAGACTGAAATAGCTTCACCGCGCAAAGACAGCTCGCGCGGGCGGTCTTGACCTTTGCGCGCGAGCGCATTATGATCGTTTCGTCGGCGCGCGGATGCGCGCACCGTCGCTCTCTCGGGAGGGGAGCGGCAAGGGGGATATATGAAAAAGAGACTTTCCTTTTACGGGTTCATGACCCATCACGCCACTCTCGGCGCCGAGGCTGTCCTCGCCGCGTTAGCGCCCATGCTTTACTGGGCTTGCAGAGAGAGCGGGCACGGCTTCATCGACATCTATTCCTTCAACGGCGCGTCCCACCTCATCCTTTGGCTGATGGTGGCGAACGCCATTGCTGTCGCGGCGCTCGCCGCGCTCAGGTTCCGCGCGGAGCGTTTTTCGGGAGAGGATGCGCCCAAGGCGTACAACATCGCCTGTTCGGTGACCTTCTTCACCTCGATATTTTTCTTTTTGGTGGACGCGGTCATTCTCGGCGTAATGGGGGAAGAGTCCACGCCCATCGCGGGCAACGCGCTCGTCGAGGTGCTGCCTTTCGGGCTCGCCTATTGCGCCGTGGTCTTCTTCGCCCTCTTTTTCCCCGCCGTCAAAGGCAAAAAGATGCGCATCGCCATCGCTTCCGTCGCGATAACGCTCGGGGCGCTCGGGATGCTCTTTGCGATCTATCCGCCCGTGCATTACGAGATCCTCGCCGCGCCCATGGTCATTGACGACGGCGAGGGCTACTCCGTGGTGTTCGCGACCAGCGCGCCGGGGACGGGCTATATCGAATATGAATACGAAGGGGAAGAGTACCGCGTCTACGACTCCACGCAGGGCAAGATCAGAGGGGACAGCACCGTCCACCACATCCGCGTGCCCTACGAGCACCTGAACGGCAATGACTACCGCGTGGGTTCCATGCGCGTCTTCGAGGTGTACGGCTACGGCGGCAGGAACGGGCGCACGGTGACTTCGGAGACCTACACTTTCACCCCTGTCACGGGGGACACGCAGGACTATCTTTGCATCTCGGACTGGCACATCCGTCTCGACCGCGCCTATGACGCGATAAGTTACGTCGGCGACTATGACGCCGTCCTGCTCATGGGGGACGCCGCAGCGTCAATAGAGCGCGAGAAGGATGTCGCGGAGTATATCGTCGAGTTCGGCGGCAAACTCTCCGGCGGCGAGAAGCCCGTGGTCTATCTCAGAGGCAACCACGAGACGAGAGGGAAGTACGCTTCCGAGCTCGCGCGCAGTCTCGGCATGGAAGAGTTCTATTACGAGATGAGGATGGGGGACTACCGCTTCATCGTGCTGGACAGCGGCGAAGACAAGAACGACGATCACCCCGAGTACGGCTCCCTCGTCGCGTATGAGCAGTACCGCGAGGAGATGGCGGATTGGCTGGACACTCTCGAGGCGGACGGCAGCAATACCGTCGTGCTGTGCCATTCTCCCTCCGTGGGGCTCCCGCACGGGAAATACGTTGACGAGCCCGAGGATGAACTCAGGGCGCGCATATTCGCAAAGCTTGAAGAACTCGGCGCCTCCGTGCTCATCTCGGGACACTCGCACGAGTGCTATCTCAACCTCAACGACGGCAGCGGGAGCATGCTCGGCGAGCTCTACATCAACCCCGACGGGTATGCCTATGAGGACGATCCTTCCACCAACCTGAGCGGCATCCCCGTGTATGTGGACGGCGGCTTCGTGCACTATGAGGATCTGTTCGTCGCAAGCAAGGTCACGCTTTCACCGGACGGCATCGTCCTCTCCGCCTTCTCGGAGCACGGCGACAAAGTGTTCGGGTACGACCTCGAATGGTGAGCCCTCCGGGAGAAGGAAGGGATGCTACATCGTCCGCACCCTAAGAAACGGTATCGAACAAACGGTCTGCGGTGGAGAGCAAGGTGACAGCAAACATCCACACATAAAAAACGCACCGCGTTTGCGGTGCGTTTTTTATGCGCATTTTCGCGCAATTTTTTTACGTGAGTCATTCCGCGTCCGCTTGCGCCGTCTCTTCCGTGACGGTCGCCTCTGCGGGAGCATCCTCGCTCTCTTCGAGCTTGCGCGCGATGAGGTCGCGGCGGAGACGGTCGGAGTCCTTCACCACCCAGATGAGCGGGATGATGGCGACGGCGACGACTATGGCGGCGGCAAGGAAGAGCTCGAAGGGCGGTTTCATCTGTCCGTCGCTGTGCGCGTCGAGTGAGTTGACGCCCACCGCCTGCGCGATGCCGATGCCGAGCGCCATGGGGATGAGCACGGTGAAGCACATCCTCACGCCCTGGAACCTGCCCTCCGCGCCCTTGGGGATGTAGTCCTGGAAGGAGGCGGTGAGAGCGCCCGAGATGGAGAGTATGGCGCCGAGCAGCACGGAGCCGCCCACGATGAGGATGGGCAGATATGCCGTTCTGTCCATGAACTTCATGCAGTAGACCACCACCGCGCCCACGATGAGGATGGCGAGCAGGGGGAAGTAGAAGTTCTTTCTGCCGAACTTGTCGAAGAACACGCCCAGCACGCCCGTGATGACCGCGCCGACGACGATGATGACGGCGAGAGGAATGATGTAGTCTTTGATGCCGAGCGTCTTTTCGATGAAGTTGATGAGGTAGGACATGAAGATCTGCTGCGCTATGCCGAGCAGGCATACCGTGCCCAGCGTGACGTACATCATCTTGTTTTGCTTTATGACGGAGGGACGGAAACCGTAGAAAGTTTCCTTGAAGTAGTTGGGGTTGGAGTTCTTGACGATGTTGGGGGAGTCCTTCATCATAAAGGCGGAGAGCACGCCGCCCACCATCGGGAAGATGCCCATGATGATGAAGAAGAGTTTGATGAGCAGCCCGTCGCGGTCGGCGATGGCGACTTTGATGACCTCGCCCGCATCGTTGGTGACCGTCGCACCGTTGTCGTAGGTGAGCATCCCTATGCCGAACACCAGCACCGTCGCGATGACGGGCATGACGGAGAGGATGGTGTTCACCTTGCCGCGGTTGGTCACGTCGGTGACGTCCGCCACCCAGGTGTTGAACGCCGCGTCGTTCGCCGTCGAGCCGAAGAACGTCATCACGCAGTCCAGCACGACGAGCGCGGCGATTATCCCCCAGCTGCTGTCGTCGGAGAAATCGATGGGGATGGCGGCGAAGAGCATGATCGTCACGCCCCACAACAGATAGCCCACCGTGATGAAGGGTTTGCGCTTGCCCGTCTTGTCGATGAGTCCGCCCGCGAAGATGGTCGTCACCGTCGCGGTGACCGCGGAGAGTATGACCATGAGCGTCGTGACCGTGAAATACAGCTCTCCGCGTGTGTCGAACAAGTCCTGCCCGAACTTGGCGAAGAACATGTTCTCCACCACCCACGCGATCTGTCCTATCAGCCCGAAAACTATCGCGCACGCCCAGATCTTTCTGCCCAGCGGAGCGGCTTTTCCGCTTGCGGCTGCTTGCGTCGTCTTTTCCATAATTTTACCTCCCGTTACGCGGCAGAGCCTTTTCCGTATCGCCGGTTGTTGTCGTAACACGCAGTTTATTCTGCTGTTTGTACATTTTCATCTTCCGTATCGGCGGTTTGCCGGTTTTGCGCGGCGTCGCGCTCCGCAAGCAGACGCGCACGCGTCCCGGCGTCTTTGCTGCGGACTATGACCGCCGGTATCAGGGTGAACACCGCCACGATCGCCGCTCCCAGGAACATCTCGTAAGGGTAGTTCAGGATCTCTTCTCCCATGGTCTCGGAGAAGGTGTACCACCCGTAACGGTCGATGATGGCGTTGCCTATGGCGGGACCGATGATCATCGGCAGCAGCACGAAGAGGAACATCCTGATGCCCTGGAAGCAGCCCTCTTTCCCCTTCGGGATGTAGTCGCGGAAGGAGGAGACGAATAGCCCGCTCACCGAAAGCTCCGCCGTCATCGTCACGATGCCCACGGGTATCAGCATGCCGAGCAGAGCCGCCGTGTCCGACGTGCCGAGGAATTTCAGAAGATATATGCCCAGCGTCCCTATGACGGCTGCCGCCACCAACGGGATGAAGAAGTGTTTCCTTCCGAATTTGTCCATCAGGAACCCGAGCACCCCCGCCAGCACCGCGGAACACACTATGATGACCGCGAGCGGCATTACATAGTCCTTCATGCCGAGCGTACGCTCCACAAAGTTGATGAGATAGGACATGTACACCTGCATGCTCGCGCCCGCGATGCCCGAGCCCGCAAGAGCTATGTAGAGCATCTTGTTCTTCTTGATGACGGAGGGACGGAAACCGTAGATGAGTTCCTTGCCGAAGTTCGGGTTGGTGTTTTTGGGGAGTCCGGGCTTGTCTTTCAGGACGAAAAGCCCCACTATGCCGCTCACGATGGGGATGGCGCCCAGGATCACGAAGAAGAGCCACCATTGTTCCGTGCCCTTCGCCGTCAGGCTGTCCAGCCCGATGAATACCACCACCATCGCAAACACCGGCATCATCGAGAGCACGGTGTCCGTTTTGCCGCGGTTGGTGGTGTCGGTCATGTCCGTGAGCCAGGTGTTGAATGCCGCGTCGTTGGCGGACGACCCCACCCACGACATCACGCAGTCCATGATGACGATGCCTGCCACCAGCCCGCCGAGCTGCTCGGGAGAGTAGTCGATGGGAAAGAGCGCGAACACCATGATGGTCAGCCCCCACAGGATGAACCCCCACGACACGTAGACGGAGCGCTTGCCCGTCTTGTCGCAGATAGCGCCCGTCACCACCGTCGCCGCCGTCGCGAAGATCGCCGAAAGCGCCACCATAAGTGTGGTCGCCCACGCCTCGTCCACAAACTCGTCCTGCATGAACTTGGCGAAATACATATTTTCGACGATCCAGGCGATCTGCCCGATGAGCCCGAAAAAGAGAAGGCAGAACCAGACTTTGCCGCCGAGCGGTGTCGTCTTGGTCGCCGTGGAAGAAACGGAATGTTCGCGTGTCATTTTCCCTCGCTTATCAGATGTCGGAACGAGCGATGCCGACCGACCTCGAGTAATATTTTCCGGCGCTTTTTGCGCCCGGAATTTGCCGATGGCATAGGGGAGTGCACGGAAAACCGAAAAACACAAGAGCGGCATTCAGCCGCCCGTTCCCCCCTACAAGCTAATTTTACCCTTGCCTACGCGCACTGTCAATACCGAATGCGCGCGCGTGAGTGAACAATCCCGCCCGAATGCCGTTTTTCTCGCCCCGTGAAAGCCGTATGTGATCCGCTTGAAATCCCGTCCGCGATCGGTTTGATATACAGAATCACGCGCGTTTAAATATTGCTGCAAAGGCAGTAATTCAGATTTTGTCGGCTGCTTTAAGGTCAAGTCTAATCATTGTTCTAAAAGCGCCGCTGTAATTCAACAAACCACCATTGTCATATACGAACGAAGAAAGAGATGCGTTTCCGTAGGGCAACTTGTACCACCAATAGCATGTGCCGGAAGGACCACTATAAGCCCCTTGTTCCATTGCGTAATCTGTCGGTAGTGATTCGCGGGTGGGAGTTATATTGAAAGTTGTATCAAACGTTAAATCTGCCGATGTCAGATCTTCTATTAAAGGAAGTGTTACGTAATCATCGTCTATTTTTTCCATCAACGCTTTTTCAGTCTCGTTGAAGGCAATATTATAGAATTCGTTATTTAGCCAATTTCTGATTTCGGTTTCTTCCCAATATACCATTTTGGGAATGCTGTGATATTCCCTGCAATCCAGACATTTTTCCGACAAAAGGTAAAGCGTTTTGTCTTCATATTTCATAACGCGCCAACTTATTGGCTCCACGCGGAAATATTTGCCGTTTTTGAATTTGTACAGCTCGTCTCCGCGCCGGTAGTAATTTTTGGGCAGCGGGACCAGATCCTTTTTCCAAATCGAGAACATTTTTATCTCGGATTGCGGATACTGTCCGAACATTACGGTTCTGATGCCGTTGGAATTTACTGTATGATGCAAAAATTCATATCCAACCAGCTCAAGATCTTGGGCATTTTGTTCGGTAGTTATATTCCATTTGCGTAACTTTTCGTATAAAGTAGATATGTGAGACATATCGTTTGCGTCTGCCGATCTGCCTACAAACGGATAATCATCATCAAATGTCTCACTGATAAGGCGTGTCCGTTTGGAGTTGCGCCTAGCCCGTTCCTCATCATTTAATTGAGAAGTTTCGTCAAACAATTCGGTCGTATTTTTGTTGCCGATGTTCACTGAAAAATAACTCTTTAAAGATCCGTCATCGGTTTTCAACAAGGCGATCTCTTTCTCTATTGATTCGGAAGCAAATACATGCGGAGAAAGATAAAAGACGACGGCAACGCACCTTGGATCACGGATTCTGCGTTCGATTTGAGTATACCAAAGATCCGATCCGACCTCTAATCCGCGGTCGTACCAAAATTTTACGCCTAATTCAAACAACTTGTTCAAGTCGTTGTAGACGATGTCGGCATCTTTATGTGAGTAGCTGATAAAAATGTAATGATCTTCGGGAGTGTATTCCTTTCTGTCGATATATAAACTTGGCAATGTCATAATGAGCAACCCCCTTGTCTTTAAAAAGATTATATAAAAGTATTAAATTGCTGTCAATACCAATCGTTCAAAGTGTTGGCGCGGGACGGGACTTGCTCCGCGCTCGCTATGCTAGTGGACGCATACGGCTTGGGGATAACATCGTTCTTGCATTATGGTGCGTTGCTCGCGCTATCACGCCGGGGCGGGAAACTTGCCCCGCAAAGTGTCCTCATTTCATTCCGGCGCTTTGCGGGGACCCCGATCATTATTAAGATACATCACTTCATGAATGTAAGGCTTGATCATATTTCCGCCCGTTCAAGCCCCGTCCCTCGACAAATTAAATGCTCCGCTATGACGATAATGTCACGCAAAATTCCCGCGGAGCGAAAATGAGTGAAAGAGCGATAGTTGCGGAGCGGAGCGGAGAAACGAGGAGCGAATGAACGGCTTGCATTTTCGTGACGCGAAGAGGAGCCGCAGGCTCATACGCAAACACCCCGCAATTCTGCGGGGTGTTGCTAATGGCGCCTTGCGGCGACGATGGTGCGCGGGACGAGACTTGTAAGGAGCGAAGCGACGGAATAGCGATCGTTGCATGAAGTGCCGATCGCGTCAGCCACAGGGAGAAAGTCCCGTCTGCGAAAAAGAAAGTCCCGTGACACTTCACGGGACTTTGGTGCGCGGGACGGGACTTGCTCCGCGCTCGCTATGATAGTGGACGCATACGGCTTGGGGATAACATCGTTCTTGCATTATGGTGCGTTGCTCGCGCTATCACGCCGGGGCGGGACAACAGCCAATCCGTAGGCTGTTGTCTTTTCCGCCCGTTCAAGCCCCGTCCCTCGACAAATTAAATGCTCCGCTATGACATAGTCGTCATAGCGGAGCATTTGGTGCGCGGGACGGGACTTGAACCCACATGAACGTATTGTTCACTAGAACCTGAATCTAGCGCGTCTGCCAATTTCGCCACCCACGCACGGGTGATCGCTTGTTGATTATATGACAAAGCGGCGGGAGGTGTCAAACGATTTTGCGGTGCGGGGCAAAATTTGCTCGGAGAGGGTCAGTTGGCGCGGAGGGAGCGGTCGTCGCGGGTGCGGTAGCGGGGGGAGGAGACTTGGAGGAAGGAGACGGCGTGGGAGAGCGCCCAGAGGAGGATGAAGGCTGCGGTGAGGGCAGCGGCGATCGCGATCATGAAGGTGGGGAAGGCTTCCGGGGTGAAGTATTCGCCGATGAGGCGCGCTATGGCGGCGGAGGCGCGGTTGGCGAAGAAGGCGGCAACGAGCCCGATGGCGAAGCCCACGGCGGCAAGGACGCCCGTCTCGGCGCTTATGTAGGCGGCGGCGCCCGCAGGGGTGAGCCCCGCGAGGCGCAGGACGTCGAACTCCTTCTTTCTGCTGCCTGCGGTGATGACGATGAGGTTGACGAGCCCCAGCCCCGCGATGCCGTAGATGATGAAGGTGAACATCCCGATGAGGTCCTCGGTGTCCAGCTTGTCCGTGCCCTCGGCGGAGAAAAAGCCGCTGTAGGTGTAGACGGTGACGCCCTTTGCATCGAGCGCGGCGCGGATGTCGGTGAAAGCGGCGGGGTCGGAGTCGAGCAGGACCAAGATCTCGGCGCTCGGGCTCCACCCTCCGATGAGACAGTCGGCGCGGCGGATGAGGACGAACTCGTCCCACGAGGTGACGGTGTCGTCGATGGCGACGACGGTGAAATGTTGGATGTCGAAGCTTGTGGCGGTGTAGCCCGCCGTGATCCAAACGCTCACTTCGTCGCCGACGGACAAGCCTTCTCTGCCTGCGACGGTCTGCGGGAGGATGACGGGGTGCTCCGTCTCGGCGAAGAGGCGGATCTCCTCATCGGTGAGGGAGGGGCAGACGAAGCGCAGGTCGTTTTCGTCCGGCACGGTATAGACGCCGTAAGAGATGAGCAGACCGTCATCGGCAGGCGTCTCACCGTAGCGGGAGATGTCTATCCCGGCGCCCGTCATCGCGAGGATGGCGGCGTCGTACACTCCGGGGAGAGTCTCCGCCTCAGCCGCGACTCTTTCAGCCGTGGCATAGGGTCCGTCCCCCCTCCCCTGGATATTGATGATGACGTCCGCATTGTCATAGCGGACGGAAGAGGGGACGGAACTCAGCCCCACCATGTCTATGATGCCGGTGCCGAGGATGATGAAGGTGATGAGGGCGGCGAGCATGGTGAGGGAGGAGGAGACGGAAGCGTTGCGCGGGGCGGCGCACATGGCGACATAGGCGGCGCCGTGGCGGGAGAGTTTCGCGGCACCGCGCGCGGCAAAGTCGAGGAAGTGCGGCATCGAGGTGATGATCCACACAAATGCCAGCGCGATGAGGAGTATGCCGAGCACATTGAGGGTCATCCCGTCCACGAAGAAGAGGGAGACGCCGCAGGCGACGGTGAGCAGAGTCAGCAGCACCGCGACGAGAAGAGGCGGTTTGCGCGTCATGCGTTCGTCGCCGCCGATGAGGGACTGTATGGACTTTCTGCTCATCCTGACGCAGGGGAGAGCGCAGGCGGCGAGCCCGCACCCCGCGCCGATGAAGAGGGCGGCGATATATTTATAAGCGGGAGTGGCGAGGGTCGCGCCGACGATGAGCTCGCCGAGCAGGGAGTTGAGATATTGTATGAGCCCCTCTCCGACGCCGAGACCTATGAGCCCGCCGATGAGCGCATAGACTGCCGCTTCCAGGATGAGGATGAAGGCGGACTGCGCGGGAGTGGCGCCCGCGGCTTTGAACTTGATGAGTTCGTTCACTCTGCCGCGCACGATGACGGAGAATGAGGAGAAGAGCAGGCACGCCATCACCACGCTGATGACTGCGGCGGCGACGGTCATGAGCTGCATGCTGCCGCCCACCGACTCCTCGATGAGGGCGTCGGAGTAGCCGCCGTCCGAGGAGATGCTCGTGGTGATGCCGTACATCTCGCGTAGCGTGTCCCGCCAATATACGGAGTTGTTCTTGCCCGACGGTGTGATCGCCAGAGGGTCTTTGAGGTAGATATAGAGGATGTCGGGGGCGGTGTCCTCCGGCAGCTCGTAGACGAAACAGGCGACGAGCTGGTCGAAATATCTGCCCGTCGGGTTCATCACCGACTCGACGTAGAGCACGGTGCCGTCTTTCAAAGAAAGGGTGTCGCCGACAGAGAGACCCGCAACATCCGCGAGCACGTTGGAAATGTGGACGGAAGGATATTCCGTGTCGTTGTTGCGGCGGGCGAGAGCTTTTGAACCCGTGATGGAATCGAAGTAGTCGATGTTGTACACCCCGACACCCATCGCTCTTGCCGATGCGGTGTCCGAAAAGACGGCGTCGTCATAGTTGTTTGCGGTGAAATAGTAGCCCACGACATCGTCGGAATGCGCGTCGATATATTCAAGGGCAGGGTCGAAAGAGAGGGTGGGTGAGGAGTGGAGATCCACGAGGACGGACGCGCCCGCATAGGTACGGGTCGCCCATTGCGCGGCGATCTGCTCGAACATGGAAGAGATGCACATGCACATCAGGATGCACGCCGTGATCATCGCGGTGGAGACCACCACGATGACGGATTGCACGGGGTTGCGCGCAATGCTGGAAAAGGTGTGCCTGAGCAGTATGTTCATCCATATAAGAATATCATAAAACCAAATTGTTGTATATATGCAAAATGCGCGATATGTCGAAAAACAAAGGCTCGTACACGTGCGCCTTTCACGCGTTTTCCGCTTACGGCACCCCGTTCGGGTATGGGCGCAACCCCATAATATTCCAAGAATTTTGACCGAAAGTGATGTTTAAGCGATATTTTGATGATATGAACTGCGGTTTTGCGGAATGAGGTGCGCTCCCGCCCGAAAGAGAGTGCCGCGCTATTCGGAGCGCAGTGCCGCGTCCTCTCTCCTGCGCCTGCGGGGGGATGATGCCGAGGCGTAGGACAGGATGTGGGAGCAGATCCAGAAGAGAAGGAAGAGCCCGCACCCCGCCGCAGCTATGATGAAAAGGCGGGGAGAAAAGAGATCGGGGGAGACGAATTTGTTGATGATCTGCGCGAATGCGACCGTCGCGCGGTCGGCGACGAAGGAGAGGAGCAGCCCCGTTGCCGTCCCGCCCGCGGCGAGTATGACCGCCTCTGTGAGGATATAGCGGAGCGCGTCCTTCCGCGTCATTCCCGCAAGGTGCAGACACTCGAATTCCCGCCGTCTTTCGCTTGCCGTGACCAGGATGAGATCGACGAGCCCCACGGCGGCGATGATGTAGACGATGACGGAAAATGAGGAGACGTGGCGGGTGGTGTCCAGCCTGTCCGTGCCTTCTGCGGGATAGTAGCCGTCGCGGGTGTATATCCGCCTGTCGGCGGCGTCTATCGCCTCGCGGATGGCGGCGAACCGCTCGCTGTCGCCGTTGAGGTAAAGCAGGACGGTGCGGACGGGAGCGACCTCGAACAGGACGGAATCCCGTCGGACAAATGCGATGTTGTCCCAGGATGTCACCGTCTCGTCTATGCCCACGACGGTGAATTTTGTCGGGGAGAGCTGCTCCCCCTGCCCCTTGTCGGGGGAGAGCAGGGTGAGGACGTCGCCCGGAGCGATGTCGTATTTGTAAGCGATGTAGGAGGAGAGCACGATGGGATGCTCCGCCTCGTCGAAGGCGCGGATGACCGCGGGGTCGAGGGATGTGGTGAGGAAGGTCAGGTCGTCGCCGTCGTCCACCGCGCAGATCATGTTGTAGAACACGGTGCTGTCCTCGCGGGTCGTGAGTTTGTCGCCGTTTTCGTCGCAGAGGAAGAGGGAGTGATAGAAGTCCACCGCAGCCCCGGCAGTCACTCCGTCCACCGAGAGGCAGAACTCAAGCTCGCTCTCCGTGTTTTCCTTCCTGTCGCCCGCGATGACGACCGCGAAATCGGATTGATAGCGCGAGCTGTTCGCCGTCGAGGTGTACTCCACGGCGTTCAGGATGCCCATGCCGAGGTCGATGAACATGATGAGGGCGGCGAGCATGATGAAGGCGGAGTTCACCGCTCTGTTGCGGGGAGCGGCGTATGCGGCGATGGCGGACGCTCCGCCGCGGGAGCATTTGCCCGCAATGCGGCACATCCCTTTCAGCAGCTTGGGCATGGCGAGGATGAGCCAAAGTACGATGAAAAGCAATGCGACTATGGCAACGGGCACGAGCGCGGTGCGCGGCACCAAAAATGCGGCGATGCAGAGCGCCGCGGTGACGGCGGTGACCGCCGCGGAGATGACGGGAGGGACGGCGGGGGTGAACCGTTCGCTGCCGCCCATCAGACGGCGGACGGAGGAGGAACTCATTTTGAGGGCGGGGATCACGCAGGCGGCGAGGGCACACCCCGCGCCTATCAGCACCGCGACGGGATATTTCCAGCCCTCGGCTGCTATGACCCCGCTCACTATGCGTTCGGTGAGCATCCCGCTCACAAGGTCGAGGAGCAGTTCCCCGAAACCCAGCCCGATGAGCCCGCCGACGAGCGCGTACAGCGCCGCCTCTGAAAGAAGTATCCACGCGGCTTGCAGGGGAGTGGCGCCCGCGGCTTTGAACTTGACGAGCTCGTTCACCCTCCCGCGCACGATGACGGAGAAGGAGACGTAGAGCAGCGCGCACATGATGAATGCGATGGCGGCGGAGGCGATGGACATCAGGGTCATGCTCTCCGCGACGGAATCTTCCACTTCCCGCAACACGCTCTCCGCGTTCGCTAAGACATAAGAGCTTCCCACCATCCCGCCGAGGTCCTCTTTCCAGCCCTCGCGGACGGGAGTGCCGTCGGCGCGCGGAGCGTCGGGGTCGCTGAGATAGACGTAAATGCGGGAGGGGGTCATTTCCTTCTGTTCGCAGACGAACACGACGGTGGTGCCGTTATAGTATCTTGCCGAATTGTCCGCGATCGCGGTGACGGTGAAGGTCTCGCCCGTGTTGGTGGAGAAAGTGTCCCCGAGGGAGACCCCCGTCACCTCGGCAAACGCCGCCGAAACGTACGCGGAAGGATGTTCCGTCCCGTTCTCCGCGGAGGTCAGGACGGTCGCGCTCGTAAGGGAGTTGAACTCCGCGATGTCGTCGACGCCGATCATATATCCGCGCACGGTGCTGCTGTCCGACAGGATGGCGCGCTCTCCTTCACGGGTGAAGAGCACCGCCTCCGTCTCGTCGGCGTGGGCGGCGGCATAGTCCGCGACTTCCTCTGCGTGTGTGGTCAGCGCGGAGACGTAGAGATCGGCGCCCGCGTACCATGTGCCCGCCCTGAGACCTGCAAGCTGCTCAAATAGCGAGGATATGCAAAGACACACCAGGACGCACGCCGTGATCATCGCGGTGGATGCCACCACGATGACGGACTGCACGGGGTTGCGCAGGACGCTGTTCAAGGTGTGTCTGATAAGTATGTTCATAGCCTCTTATCGTTCCGAAACGAGTTTATGTCCGTTCGCTCCGGCGAGCCTGTCCGGGATTTCCCGGTCGGGCCCGCGAATGGCGCGTTTTGTCCGAACAGAGGGTTAATTCGCGCGTATCGAGCGATCAACCCTCAATTTGTAGCGTTTGGAGGAGATCTGCGCGAATGCCGCGAAGTGCGACAGAGCCCAGAGCAGCGCGAAGATCCCCGCGCCTATCCCCGCGACGGCGAGCATCCCGAGAGGGAAGGGATCGAGGAGGATATAGCGGTCCACGATCTGCGCTATCGCGACGGTGGACGCATTGGCGAAGAAGGCGAGGATAAGCCCTGCCGCGAACCCGGAAAGGGAGAGCATCGCGGTCTCCGCGAGCACGGCTTTTGCCGCGTCCTGCGACGTCATGCCCGCAAGGCGCAGGATGTCCAGCTCCCGCCGTCTTTCCCCCGCGGTGATGACGACGAGGTTGACGAGCCCCATCGCCGCGATGATGTAGATGATGACGGAGAACACGGAGAGCATGTCGCCGGCGTCTCCCGCAGCACCTCTCTCGATGGGGAAGTAGCCTTCGCGGGTGTAGATGGTGACGTGGGTGCCGTCTATCTTTTCGCGCAATTCCGCAAACCGCGTCGGGTCGCCGTCAAGGTGCAGGAGAACGACGGAGGGGATCGCGCCCACATCCTCGGCGACTAGGTCGTCCGCGTGTACGAAGAGCAGATAGTCCCAGGAAGTTTCGGTATCGTCGATGCCCACGATGGTGAAGTTGTTCACCATGGGGCGGTAGCCAAGATGAGAGTTGACTATGACGGAGACTTCATCCCCCACCTCGAAGCCGTATTTGTCCGCGAGATAGCGCGCGATGACGGCGGGGTGTCCGCCCTCCGCTTTGAGGGCATCGAAGCGCTCTGCGATGCCGTCCGCGAGAGGCTCGAGGCAACAATAGTTGATGTCCGCGCCCTTTTCCACCGCGTTGATGCGGATGGCGGCGTCCACGAGGTTGTCACCGACAAAAGTGCCGTCCGGGTAGGCGAGATAGATGTTGTAAGTGGTGCGGATGATCGCTCCGCCCGTGATGCCGTCCGTTCGGAGACAGCGCTCGAGTTCCTCCTCCGGGGAGGTGTAGGCGTAGTCGACGGCGGCGATGAAGTCGCCGTTATAGCGCACGGAGGAGGGGAGCCCCGTAAGTTCCACAACGTCGATGAGACAGCTCCCCAGCCATATGAACGCGATGAGCGCGACGAGCATTGTGTAGGCGGAGTTCACCGAAGCGGAACGGGGCAGGGCGCACTCGGAGATGTATGCCGCGCTCGGGCGGGTGAGGCGTTTGGAGAGCGCGCATACGCCTCTCAGCACCCACGGCGACAGCAGCACCGAGGACACGAAAATGAGCACGAGCGCGATCATGGATACGGGCACTCGCGTGGACACGGGCAGGAAGAACATCGCGACGGAGAACGCGATGGTGAGCGCCGCGATGACGAGGACTATCGGCAGTCTGACGGGCTTGGACATCCTCTCGTCGCCGCCCAGGAGAGATTGTATGGACCGCGCGCTCATGCGCGCCGCGGGAATGACGCAGGACGCGATGCCGCACGCCGCGCCTATGAGCAGCGCGAGGATGTAGTCCGAAGCCCCCGGGATGATGACGGAGACCGCCGTCGCGGTCATGGAGTTGAGCAGGGCGATGATGCCTTCACCCGCGCCGAGACCGATCAGCCCTCCGACGACGGAATAGAGCGCGGCTTCCGCAAGCAGGATGAGGGCGGACTGCGCGGGGGTCGCGCCCGCGGCTTTGAATTTGACGAGTTCGTTCACCCTTCCGCGCACGATGATGGAGAATGAGGAGTAGAGCAGGCACGCCATCACCACCGTGATGACTGCGGCGGCGATGGAGATGAGCCGCATGCTGTTCTCGACGGAGGCTTGACCGTCGGCGAGGGAATCCCGCGCGGTGGTTTGTACGCCGCTCTCGTTGCCTATGATCGCGGTGAGTTCCTCCGAGAAGACTTCGATGTTCTCTCTGCCGTCGGGGGCGGTGCCGTATGCGTCTTTGAACCATACGCAGTAGCGCAGGCTCGTCTGCTCGCTCATGTCCGTCTCGCATACGACGACAGGGGTGGGGTTGCCGTAATAGCGCCTGGTGTTGGCGGCGATCGCTTCCACGAAAAACTCTCCCTCGCCCTTCACTTCGAAGGTGTCGCCGAGGGAGACGCCGAGGATGTCCGCAGAATCCTGCGAGATGTGCGCGGAGGGGAGAGAGGTGTCGTTTTCGGTGCGGGCAATGATCTCCGCTTTCGTAAGAGCGTCGAACTCATCAAGCCCGTCGGTGTCCGTAAAAATGCGCGACACCTGCATAGTGACCGTGCCCGATGACGCGGCGAGGGTGACTTCCGATGTCAGGGAATACGCCTCGACATCGTCGGAGTGGGAATCAAGCCAACCTTCCACTTCCTCGGCGTGGACGTTTTCCGTATGGATCAGCATCTCGGCGCCGACATAATAGTTTTCCGCCCAGAGCGCGGTGCTATATTCAAAAAAGGTGGAGACGGTGAGGCAGAGCAGGATGCACGCGGTGATCATCGCTGCGGAGATCACCACGATCAAAGATTGCACGGGGTTGCGTGCAACGCTCGAAAACGTGTGCCTGAGAAGGATGTTCATCAGAGATTGTCGGCGGCGGAAACGATCTTGCCGTCCTTGATGTGGATGGTCCTGCTGCCGTATTCGGCGTTATGTTCGTTGTGGGTGACTTGGATGACGGTTGTGCCGAACTCGGAGTTTATCCGCGAAAGCAGCTGCATTATCCCCTCGGAATTGACGGAATCCAGGTTGCCCGTCGGCTCGTCGAGCAGGATGATGTCGGGACGGAAGATGAGACCTCGCGCGATCGCCACGCGCTGCTGTTCGCCGCCCGAGAGCTTGCCGGGCATCGCGGTGCGCTTGTCCGAAAGCCCCACGAAAGAGAGCAGATCGTCAAGCTCCTTTTCCACCGAGCGCTTGCCCTTGCCGTTCAGAAGCACGGGCACGAGGATGTTCTGCTCCACATTGAGATAGGGCGCGAGGTTGAAGAATTGGAAGACAAAGCCTATCTTGGTGCGGCGGAGGATGGCGCGGCGTTTTTCCTTTGCGGCGGCGATGTTCTCGCCGTCCACCAGCACCTCGCCGGAGGTGGGCGTCTCGATGCCGCCCAGGATGGAGAGCAGTGTGGTCTTGCCGCTCCCGGACGCGCCGAGGATGGACAGGAACTCTCCGCGTTCCACATCGAGGTCGACGTTGTCGAGGATGATGTCGCGGCCGTTGTAGGTGTGGGTGACTCCTCTCGCTCGGATGACAGGCATGATGATTTCCCCTCTCAAAAAACTTCTTTTCGATTATACCGCGTTTTGCGCCGCATTTCAAGAAACATATTTACATTCCTTGTTCAAAAAACGCGCGGACGCGCGTATAGTGCGAGATTAGAGGTGTGCAGCCCCTGTCGTTTGTGTCATGACGGGCGTTTGTGCAACGCGCTCCGTTTGCCTGTCGCCCCGCGCAAGTCCTGTCTTTTTCTCTGCGCGTGTCGGCGCAGCAGACCTCTTGATGCCCCCGAAAAAATCGGAAAATTATATTGACACCGTGTCAGAATAGGGGCATAATATAGAAAAAGCGGCGCGGCGGAGCGTCTTCGTCCGCGCGGGAGGCATCATGGACAGGCTTGAAAAGTGCGAGAAAAAGTTTGCGGAGCTCTTCGGCGGCAAGCCCGTGAAGGATGAGGGCACAGACCCCGAGTTCATGCGCATATTACAGCGTTTCATTTTCGGCGAGGTGAGTTACACCGGCTCGCTCGACGACAGGATGCGGGAGCTCGTCACCGTCACCGTGCTCGTCGTCAACCAGACGCTGCCGCAGCTGAAAGCGCACGTCGGAGCGAGTCTCAATGTCGGGTGCACGCCCGCCGAGATCAGGGAGACGGTCTATCAATGCGCGCCTTTTGTCGGTTTCCCGAAGACCCTTAACGCCATCGCGGCGATGAACGAAGTCTTTTCAGAGCGGGGCATAACTCTCCCTCTCCCCGCCGCGGAGACGGTGACGGAAGAGAGCAGATATGCCGCAGGTCTCGCCGTGCAGGCGCCCCTCTACGGCGACGAGATAAAGGAGAGATACGCTTGGCTCCCGGGTGAGTTTGCGGAAGCCGTCCCGCGCCGGCTCACCGAGCTCTGTTTCGGCGATTTTGCGACGCGCTCGGGTCTCCCCGAAAAGGAGAGAGAATTGCTCACCGTCGTCATGCTCGCGGCGATGGGCGGGGCGGAAGTGCAGGTGAAGTCGCATGTCGCTGGCGCGCTCAAAGCGGGCAACACCAAAGAAGAGGTGGTGTGCGCCCTCGCCCACGCCATGCCGTATATGGGCGTGCCTCGCCTTTTCAACGCTCTGAACTGCGCAAAGGAACTTCTCTCATAAGAGCCGCGTGAAAGGCGGTGAAAAAACGGAGAGATGAAAAGAAGCGGCAGAGCGCCGCGACTACAACGGAGAGGAAAAATGAAATATCAAAGTTATGAGGAATTCGAAAAGGTCAACGCATTCGGCAGGGGAGAGGAAAACTCAGCCTACGCGCGATATTTTGTCGGCACATCCTATTTGAACCCACTTACGCCCGCAGGCGTTGCGCCCTTCTTTGCCAATGTGACATTCGAGCCCGGGTGCCGCAATAATTGGCACATCCATCGCGCCGCGAGCGGCGGCGGGCAGCTGCTCCTCTGCGTTGCGGGCGAGGGGTGGTATCAAGAATGGGGGAAGGTGCCGCGCAGCCTGAAAGCGGGCGATGTCGTCGTCATCCCGGCGAACGTCAAGCATTGGCACGGCGCGAAAGCGGACAGTTGGTTTGCTCACATCGCGGTCGAACTCACCGGAGAAGCGACGTCCAACGAGTGGGCTGAGCCGGTGGGCGACGATGAGTACGCTGCGCTCGAAAAATAGACGAATCGCACAAAACAAGGCTTTATCATTCAAAAACGGAGGTTTAATATGGAATATACGCAACTCGGAAACAGCGGGATAGAGGTGTCGAGGTTCTGTCTCGGCTGCATGAGTTTCGGTGATCCCGCAAGCAACATGCACGCCTGGACGCTCGATCCCGACGCGAGCGAGGCCATCATAAAGCACGCGCTCGACCTCGGCATCAATTTCTTCGACACCGCCAACTCATATTCCGCCGGCACGAGCGAGGAGTATCTCGGCAGAGCGATAAAACGCAATGTGGCGAGGGACAAAGTGGTGCTCGCTTCCAAAGTATATTTCAATGAAGGGCACCTCTCGAAAACGGCGATCCGCCGCGAGATCGAGGGCACCCTGAAGCGGCTCGGCACGGACTATCTCGACCTTTACATCATCCACCGCTTCGACTACGACACTCCCGTCGAGGAGACGATGGAGACTCTCGACGCGCTGGTCAAGGAAGGCAAAGTGCGGGCGCTCGGCGCTTCCGCGATGTACGGCTATCAGTTTTACAATATGCAGCTCGCCGCGCGCGACAACGGTTGGACGCCTTTCGTGTCAATGCAGAACCATTACAATCCGCTCTACCGCGAGGACGAGAGGGAGCTCATCCCGATCTGCAGACAGATGAATGTCGCACTCACGCCGTACAGCCCTCTCGCGGCGGGCAGAGCGGCGAGACCGAACTGGGAGGCGGACACCATGCGCAGCAGGACGGACAAGGTCGCGCACGGGAAGTACGACTCCACCGAGGAACAGGACAAAGCCATCGCGGCGTGCATCCGCGAAGTTGCCGAAAAGCATTCCGCGACCATGTCCCAAGTGACTTTCGCGTGGCATTTCGCAAAGGGAGTCGCCTCTCCGATCATAGGCGCGACGAAAGCAAAATATCTCGATGACGCGGTGGGCGCGCTCGACCTCAGACTTTCCGCCGAGGACATCGCCGCCATCGACGAAAACTACATCCCGCACAGGATCGTCGGCGCGGTCTGACGGGCAGGGCATTGCGGGAAACGGGGGTGCGCGCGGCGTGCCCCTTTTCGTTTGCTCCGTGCACATGCGGGATGTCTGTCATTGTCAGCCCGCTCGGCTGTCTGAGCCGTCCGCATCATCCTTTTCATGCGCAAAATGCGGAAGTGCGGCAATTTGTTCCCGCGGCTTGCGCGGGCGGGCTTTGTGTGCTATACTCTTGAAAGGTGTGATATGCCAAAAGAGATAAACGAGAAAAATTTGTCGGTGTTTTCCGATGTCATCATGTCCCTCGCCTCGGACGCGGCGGCGGAAGTGGACGGGGTGGAAGTGCTCCGTTCAAAGGATCGCTCCAAGCGCGCCATCCGCGGCGGCGGGGTGTCCGTCTATTTTCTGCCCAACGACAAGGTGGCGGTGGACATCTATGTCAATGTCAATTTCCCCTGCCGCGTGCCCGAGGCTGTGGCGGCGGTGCAGCAGCGTGTCAAAGAGGAGATAGAGGGGGCGACGCGTTTCCGCGTGCACAGCGTCAACGTGCAGGTGGTGAGCGTGCTTTTCCCCGCGCAGAACTGAGATGAGAAGAGCGAGCAGAGAGTACGTTTTCAAGTTGGTGTTCGAGTTCACCTTTTACGGCAGCGCGAACGAAGAGACGCTGGATCTTTTCCTCACCGACGCAGACCTTAACGACGAGGACAAGGAGTACATCCGCGAGCGTTATGACGGCGTGACCGCAAACCTCGACCGCCTCAAAGCAAAGCTGGGTTCCCGCCTGGAGCGCTTCACCGTGGACAGGCTCTACCGCCCGGACATGGTGGTGCTGCTCATCGCGCTTTATGAGTTGGAGCGCGGCGACACCCCCGCAAAGATCGTCGTCAACGAGGCCGTGGATCTTGCCAAAAAGTACGGCACGGAGAAGTCCGGCGGCTTTGTCAACGGCGTGCTGGCGAAGTTCGTCCGCGATGACGTGAAAGACGCGTAATCGTGCTAAAAAGCGGTTTATAACGACAAAATGACTGTTCAAAACCCTGTTTCGGAAAAAGCCATCAGTGTAACGGAGCTCAATGCCACCATTGCCGCGTGCATGGACGCCCCCGTTTTCAAGGGGCTCGAGGTGTACGGCGAGGTGTCCGGCGGCAGGGTGAGCGGCGGCCATTTTTATTTTACGCTCAAAGACAAAAATTCCGAGATCCCCTGCGTCAAATTCCGTGCGGCGGGCACCTACATCCCCGGGGACGGGGAGAGCGTCGTGCTGCGCGGAGGCATGAATTTCTGGACGGCGCGCGGGAAACTCTCCTTCAATGCGACCACCATCACTCCCGCGGGGAAGGGGCTGCTCGCGATCGAGTTCGAGAGGATGAAAGCCAAGCTGCAGGCGGAGGGGCTCTTTGACGAAGCGCACAAGGTGCCCATCCCCAAGTTCCCCAAGACGGTGCTCGTCGTCACGTCCAAGACGGGCGCGGTCATCCGCGACATCGTGACCACCGTCCGCCGCAAGAACCCCGTCATCGACATCGTCGTGCGGGATGTCAGAGTGCAGGGCGACGGCGCGGCGCATGAGATCGCGGGTGTGCTCGCGCGTGTGGACAAGCTCGGATTCGATGTCGTCATCATCGCACGCGGCGGCGGCTCGCTCGAAGACCTCGCGCCCTTCTATGACGAGGAACTCGTCCGCGCCATCTATGCCATGCGCACCCCGGTGGTTTCCGCGGTGGGGCATGAGACGGATTTTTCGCTTGCGGATTTCGTTGCGGACGCCCGCGCCGCCACTCCCACCGCCGCGGCGGAACTCGTCGCGTACGACTATTACGGGCTTCGGGAGGATGTCGAAGGGCTCATCATCGACATGCGCAGGGCGGTGCTCCGTGCGTTTGAGAGAAAGAGCATGACCGTCCGCATACAGGGCGAGGCGCTCGGCAGGCGTATGGTGAGTTTCCACACCGCGCGCGAGGCGAAACTCAACGCGCTCGCGACGCGTATGCGCACGCTTGCGGAATACAAAGTGAAAGACGCGGAGGGGAGAGTGGCCGCGCTCTCCGGCAAACTTGACGCACTGAGCCCTCTCAAAGTGCTCTCGCGCGGCTATTTCAGCGTGACGGCGGCGGGGAAGAGCGTGACCTCGGTGCGCACTCTGAAAAGAGGCGACGTCCTGGAAGGGAGGGGCGGCGACGGCACTTTCACGGCGGAAGTCACCGAGGTGCATCCCGACTGATGCCGATCCGCGCATTCGGCGCTTCTGCCGAGGCAGGACATTAAACGAAAAACACCCGCGCACATGCGTACGGAGGCTATATGGCTGACGAAAAAATGAAAAAATTCGAGGATAATCTTGCGGAGCTCGCCGCTCTTGTCAAGAAGTTGGAGGGCGACATCCCTCTCGACGAGGCGATCGCCGCATTCGAGAAGGGCATCTCTCTCACCAAACTCTGTCTTGAAGAGCTGAAATCCGAAAAGGGAAAGCTGGAGCTGCTGGTGAGCGACCTTGACAAGGTCACGGAAGAGTTCAGACTCGAGAAATGACGACGGCGGAGTTCAGAGAGCTTTTCGAAAGGTGTTTCGCCACGCTCTTCGACGGGGAGAGTGAGTTTGACGACGCGCTCCGTTACGCCTGTTTCGGCGGCGGGAAGAGGGTGCGTCCCGTGGGCGTATGGCTGGGGGCTTCGGCAGTGAACGCCGCGCCTCCCGCGGACGAGGTGCTGAGCCTTGCCTGCGCGATCGAGCTCATCCACAGCTACTCGCTGGTGCACGACGACCTTCCCGCAATGGACAACGACGACTACCGCAGGGGCAGGCTCACCGTGCACAAAAAGTTCGGTGAAGCGGCGGGCATCCTCGCGGGGGACGCCCTTTTGAGCCGTGCCGCAAAGGTGCTCGCGTCGGGTGCGGTGCAGTTTGGCGCAAGCTACGCCGCGGCGGCGCAGGTGATGACCTCCGCCGCGGAAGACATGGTGCGCGGTCAGGTGCTCGACCTTAGCGGCATGCGCACGGAAGAGGAGTTCCGCGCCATGTACGCGTTGAAGACGGGAGCGCTGTTCAGGGCGGCGTTCCTTTCGGGCGCGATCGCCGCGGGCGCCGACGATGCGGAAAGGCGCTTGGTCGCGGAATACGCCGAGGCGCTGGGGCTCGGGTTCCAGGTGGCGGACGACCTGCTCGACGAGGGCGAGGAAAACTCTCTCGTCGCGGTCATCGGCGCGGAAAAGGGGAGGGCTCTCCTCGACGAGTGCACGGAACGCGCGGTCATTTGCGCCTCACGGCTGCCCTTCGGAGAGGAGCTCTCTGCATTTGCCGAAAAGCTGCGCACACGCAAAAAATAAACCCGTACGCGCCCAACTTGCGAAAATCGGTTGCCAAATCGCCCGCCTTTTGATATATTGTTAAGGCACGCGAGAGGCGCAGCCCATGGCACCATAGCCAAGAGGTAAGGCAAAGGTCTGCAAAACCTTCATTCTCCGGTTCAAATCCGGATGGTGCCTCCAAAAAACGAGCGACATCTCCCGATGTCGCTCGTTTCGTTAAAGCGAATACAGCAGAACGGGAAGAGTCAATTTTATCCGCCGGCATGGCGAAATGGCAGACGCACGGGACTTAAAATCCCGGGGAGGAAACTTCGTGTGGGTTCAAGTCCCACTGCCGGCACCAACGAGCAAAAGCGCCCCACTCCGGAGGAGTGCGGGCGTTTTCTTATGCCCGTGCCGTGCTTGCACGAGCACGGGCATAAGAAAATGAGCGAATGGCGTCAATGGCGCGGGCGCTTTTGCGAGTGCCCGTAGGCTGCCTCGCGCAACGCGCGAACCTGCCGGGGAGTGCCGTGCTTGCACGAGCACGGGCACAAGAAAATGACCGAATGGCGTCAATGGCGCGGGCACTTTTGCGAGTGCCCGTAGGCTGCCTCGCGCAGCGCGCGAACCTGCCGTCTTTCGGGGAAAAGAAAAGCGCCCGTGGGGGCGCGGTGTGAGGGTCAATCCGCAAGGCGGACGGTCTCGGAGCAGAGCTTTTCGAATTGCTTTAAGAGTGGAATGCCGTTTTTGTAGAGGTATTCGCCCGCGGGAGTGAGTCTGAACCCTCTCCCTTCGCGTTCCAGGAGACTGACGCCGAGGGAAGACTCCAGAGCCGCGACTTGCTGTGACACGGCGGACTGAGAGACTTTACATCGTTCCGCAGCTCCCGTAAAAGTACCGCATTCGACAACAGCCGTAAAATATCTGAGCCTTCGGAGCAACATCGGCATACCTCCTTTATTTGATGAATATGTAACTATAATATCATCTATTTTGAAAGAATGCAATATTTTGGATATACAATAAAGAAAGTTTTCACCAATTTATATGTATGATATTTTTCACCATTTTGGCATCGTATGTAACGATATGCCCCCGAAAAATCCTTGCGGCGGGACGTAACCGCACATCACTATGTTTAATGCCTATTTGAAGATCGTCGGCGCACGGCGGTTGCATTGCGGGGCGGCAGGGGCTTATAATCATAGCGAAGGAGAGAGAAAGATGCCTGCAAGGAACGTGCGATCGAGAAAAGAGAGGAGAAAGCTGCCGCTGTGGTACAGGGCGTTTTCCGCCGTGCTCACGCTGCTCGCTGCTGCCGCCGTGTGTTTCTGCGCAGTGCTGGCGCTTGCCGCACGGATGGGAGACGCTGGCGATCCTCTGTTCGGCAGCATCATACTCACGGTGCGTTCCGGAAGCATGGCTCCCGCGATCGAGACGGGAGATGTTCTGCTTTTCGACGCTTATGATGGCGGCGGATTGGAAGAGGGTGACATCGTAGTCTTCCGCGCACCCGGCGGAGCGTATGAGGGCGAACTTGTCACGCATCGCGTGGTGCGGACGGAAAACGACGGGGAGGAGAGGGTCTATTTCACCCGCGGAGACGCATCGCCGTCAGAGGATCCGTGGACGCTCGGCGACGGGGATATCGTCGGGGTTTACGTAAAGAAACTTCCTCTCATCGCGGAGGTCGCGGGGCATATGCGGACGGCGGGCGGCAGGATGCTCGTCATAGGGCTGCCCATCCTGCTGCTTGCGGCGGTGTTCATTGCGGATTTTGCGTTGTCAAACAAACTTCTCGACAAGGCGGAAGAGAGCGGAGAAGGCGGATCCGCAGGGGAAGATTAAATCACACCGAAGGCAAATGAAAAAATTTTCGGGCGCGCGTGTACGTGCGCCTTTTTTATATGCGCGTCGCGCCCGCGCCATGCGCTCGCGCACGCGCGCGACTATAATTTGTCGCCGTCAACGGTTGCGTTTTGCGGAGGGTTATGATAGACTTGTGATAATTTCTCCGATCCCGGAGGTTCCGCATGCTTGCGTCAGTCAAAAGTTATGCGCTGGAAGGTCTCAGCGGCTTTCAGGTCGACGTCGAGGTGGACGTCAACAACGGCGTCCCCGGTGTCGAGACCGTGGGGCTCGCTTCCACCGCGACGAAAGAATCCAAGGAAAGGGTGCGCGCCGCCATCAAGAACAGCGGCTTGCCTTATCCCGTCCGCCGCATAACCGTCAATCTGGCGCCTGCCGAGACAAAAAAAGAGGGCGCGAGCCTGGATCTTCCCATCGCAATAGGGCTGCTTGTATGCGCCGAAGCGGTGACGGGCAGACTTTATAAGGATTTCGTCATGATCGGCGAGCTGGCGCTGAACGGCGGGTTGAGACACGTGAACGGGGTCATGCCCCTGCTCATCTCCGCGATGCAGAAAGGGGAGAAGAAGTTCATCGTGCCCTCAGCCAACGCAGCCGAAGCGAGTTTCATCGACGGCATCGACGTCTATGCGTTCGACGATCTGCGTTCCGTCGCCGAGTTTCTGAACGGCGGATCGGCGGAGCCCGTCGTCAAGCGCGGGTTCGAATCCGTGCGGGGAGAGATGGACTATGACGTGGACATGGCGGACGTCAAGGGTCAGACCGTTGCCAAACGCGCGTTGGAGATCGCCGTCGCGGGCGGACACAACGTGCTGATGTCGGGCCCTCCCGGAGCGGGCAAGACCATGCTCGCAAAGTGCGTGCCCACCATCATGCCGGATATGACGTTCGAAGAGGCGGTGGAAGTCACGAAGATCCACAGCGTCGCGGGCATATTGGACGGATCGGCGGGCATCGTAGGCGTGCGTCCGTTCAGAACGCCGCACCATACGGTGACCGTGCCCGCCCTCATCGGCGGCGGCGCAAAGGCGCGTCCCGGCGAAGTCAGTCTCGCACACAACGGGGTGCTTTTCCTGGACGAGATGCCTGAATACAGCCGGCATGCGTTGGAGACTCTGCGCCAGCCCCTGGAGGACAAGAAAGTGTCCGTCGCAAGGGTGATGCAATCGGTGGAATATCCCGCCAATTTCATGCTGGTCGCCAGCATGAACCCATGTCCCTGCGGCAATTACGGCTCCCGCACCCAGACGTGCAGGTGTACGGCGGCGCAGATCCATGCCTATCTTTCCAAACTCAGCGGGCCCCTTCTCGACCGCATCGACCTCATGATCGAGGTGGACGGCGTGGAGTATGCGGAGCTGCGCGGAGGCGGCGACGGCGAGAGTTCCGCCGCGGTCAAGGAGAGAGTGGAGCGCGCACGGGCGATACAGCGCGAAAGATTTGCGGGGAGAGGTATTTCCACCAACTCGCAGATGAGCGCAAAGGACATCGCGAAGTGGTGCGCCGTGGACGAAAACGGCGAGCGTCTGCTCAAAAAGGCTTTCGACAAGATGGGGCTCACCGCAAGAGCCACCACGCGCATACTGAAAGTGGCGCGCACCATCGCAGACCTTGCCGGAGAGGAAAACATCCTCCCCGTGCATATCGCGGAAGCGATACAATATCGGAACACGGAAAGGAAGTATATCTGATGAACGGTCGTGACGCCGACACACGGGTGCTCGTTGCCCTCGCTAGGGTGGAAAAACTCTCTCCGCGCAGGAGAGAGCTTATTTTGGAACAGACCACGCTGCCTTCCGGGCTGCTTTCCGCGGAGATGAAGCCCGCGCTTGCGGCGGCTCTCGGCGACGCGCTCACGGATTTCCACCGCTTTGTGGATGAGGCGGACGCCTTCTTTGACGCGGCGTCGGAGTCAGGCATAGGCTGGGTGACGTATCTGGACGACGAATACTCCGATCTGCTGCGCGAGACGGACGGAAAACCCGCGGTGCTTTTCACCAAGGGCAACGCGGGGCTGCTCAACTCTTTCGCGCTCGCGATAGTGGGCACCAGAAGACCCACGAGATACGGCGCCAAGATCGCGGATGAGTTTGCAAGAGAATTCGCGGCGGCGGGCGTCACCGTGGTCTCCGGGTTTGCCAGAGGGATCGACACCGCGGCACATCGTGCGGCGGCGGAGAGCGGCGCGCCCACCATCGCCGTGTTCGGCTGCGGCGTGGACGTGTGCTATCCCGCGGAGAACCGCGAGCTGTATGACAGCGTACTGCGCGAAGGCGGGCTCTTTGTGTCGGAATATCCGCCCGGGACCCATCCCATGCCGTTCAGGTTCCCGGAACGCAACCGCATCATCAGCGGGCTCTGCCGCGGCGTTTTGCTGCCCGAAGCCGCCGAAAAGAGCGGATCGCTCATCACCGCGAACACCGCCGTCGAGCAGGGCAGAGACCTCTTTGTCGTGCCCGGCAACATCTATTCGCCCGAGAGCAAGGGGACGAACGCGCTGCTCCGCACCATGCCGCATGCGCTCGTGCTGTCGCCGGAGGATGTCCTGGATCACTACCGCATTGACGCGCCGTCCTCGGGAAAAGAGGAGGAGGCGGTGCAGTTCGATATGACCGAAACTCTCGTTCTCGGCTGCCTGCACGAGGGCGAGAAGCACTTTGAGGAATTGATCGCGGAGACGGGGCTCTCCGCATCCGAACTTTCCACGGTGCTGGTCAACCTGGAGCTTGCGGGCGCGCTCGTGCAGACGGGCGGAAATCATTACGCATTGTGTTAGTTAAGGAGACGGAATGAAAGATCTCATCATAGTCGAGTCGCCGTCGAAGGCGAAGACCATTCAGAAATATCTCGGCGGAGAGGCCGACGTGCTCGCGTCCAAGGGACATGTCTGCGATTTGCCGCAGAGGACTCTCGGCATCGACGTCGAGCACGGATTCAAGCCGCAGTACGTCATCTCTCCCGAAAAGGAAGAGACCATAAAGCGCCTCTCGCAGGCTGTGGAGAAGCACGGCAAGGTCTATCTCGCGACGGACCCCGACCGCGAAGGCGAGGCGATCAGCTGGCACCTCAAAAACACGCTCGGCATCAAGGACGGGAAGGTGAGGATAGAGTTCAACGAGATCTCACCCAAAGCCGTCCGCGCCGCCATGCAGAACCCCCGCGAGATAGATATGAATCTCGTCGATTCGCAGCAGGCGAGGAGGGTGCTGGACAGGCTGGTGGGCTACAAGATCTCCCCCATCCTTTCCCGCAAGATCAAGTCCGGCAAAAAGACGGGGCTCTCCGCGGGGCGGGTGCAGTCCGCCGCGCTCAAGATGATCGTCGACCGCGAGAACGAGATCCGCAACTTTGTGCCCGAAGAGTACTGGAACATTTTCGCCATGCTGCTGAAACCGGGCGCGGCTCCCACCAAAGCGAATATTTTCAAGGCGGCTTTCAACGACCTGGACGGAGAAAAGACCAAGGTCGCGAACAAGGAGCAGGCGGACCGCATCATGCAGATGATGCGGCGCTCGCACTACGCCGTCGACGAGGTGAAGAAGAGCGTCAGCACCGCCAAGCCCGCGCCTCCTTTCACCACCAGCACTTTGCAGCAGGAAGCGAACCACAAACTGAACATGGCGGCGGATAGGGCGATGCGCGTCGCTCAGCAGCTTTACGAAGGCGTGGAGATCGCTGGAGAAGGGCTGCATGCGCTCATCACTTACATCCGTACGGACAGCGTGAGGGTGTCGCCCGATTTTGCGCGCGCGACGCTCGATTACATCGCGGAAAATTACGGCAAAGAGTATGCGCCTTCCGTTCCCAACGTCTACAAGACCAGCGACAACGCACAGGACGCGCACGAAGCCATCCGTCCCATCTCGCTGGAACGCACGCCCAAGTCTTTGGAAGGCAAGATCGACCGCGACCAGTACCGCCTTTACAAGCTCGTTTACGAGCGTTTTCTCGCCTCGCAGATGAAAGCCGCGCAATATAACGTCATGCGCGTGCACATCACGGGCAGCGGAGCGGAGCAGACCCTCGGTTTCGTCGTCAAGGGCAGGAGCGTGAAATTCAAGGGCTTCACCGCCGTCTACACCACCACGGTGACGAAGGCGGAGGACGAGCAGGAAGAGATGGACACCCTTCCCGACCTCAACGAGGGCGAGAAACTTTCCCTTTACGATATCTCGGGGGAGCAGAAGTTCACCAAGCCCCCGGCGCGTTACAACGACGCGACGCTCGTCAAGGCGATGGAAGAGAACGGCATCGGACGCCCCAGCACCTATGCGTCCATCATCTCCGTGATCGCAAAGCGCGAGTATACCGAAAAGGAGAATAAATTCATCAAGCCCACGCAGCTCGGAGAGATCGTGTGCGACTATATGGAGAAGAACTTCCCCGACATCATGAACCTCGGCTTTACCGCGCGTCTCGAGGGCGCTCTCGACAAGGTCGCCGACGGCGGACAGCATTGGGAGGAACTCATCGGGGCGTTCTATCCCAGGCTGCAGAAGTTCATCGACCGCGCCTATCACTCGGGCGGCGGCGGCAAGCTCCCCGACGAGGTGAGCGACGTCGTGTGCGACAAGTGCGGCGCGAAGATGGTGGTGAAAGAGGGCAAGTACGGCAAA
>CASDRL010000012.1 GCA_949283145.1 uncultured Clostridia bacterium
CGAGACCCAAACTTTTTTAAGAGGCGGAAAGTTAGTCCCGCATTTTAGGAGGACTGCACTCTAATCGGACACGGGGGAGGAAAGCCCGAAGGGAAGGAGGGGGAAATCAAGATAACCCTCGGACGAAAAACCTATTCGAAGCGTCCCCGAGCACAACTAACACTCCGAGCAAGCGCCCTGCAACATGTTACACGGCGATGAAGCTGTGAAAAAGCGCCGAAAAGATCCGTTCAGGAGGCTGGTGCGCATTGCCGCCGTATGGCATAAGATACGGTATGGAGGCGGATATGGCAAATTTTGTCGTTTATGAGACGGATGAACGGATGTTTTTCCTCAAAAAGTTGCTCACGGGGCTGCGTCCCCTTGTCAATACGCACATTTTCGCGCCCAATCTCGTCCTTTCGGCGGAGAGACTGAAAGACATAGGCGATGGGGAAACGCTGGTGTGCGGCAGGCTGGACGAAGGGGCGGAAAAGCTCGCTGAATGTAAAAATTTGCGGGTGTGCCGCATCCTCGAGAACGAAAAATTCCAAGCCCGCAACGCGCGGCTCACCGCGGAGGGGACGCTAGCGCTCATCCTGGACCACAGCATGCTCTCCCTTGACGACATGCGGGTGCTCGTGCTCGGTTTCGGGCGGACGGGCGCCGCAGTCGTGCGACTGCTCGACAAGCTCGGCGTCGAAGCGGACATCGCAACCACCGCATCCCCTCGTCCCGCAGGCGCGTTTGCGGGTGAGATCCTGCTGCCCGGGGACGCGGACCTTGCGCTCTACGATGTCGTCGTCAACACCGTGCCGCAGCGCGTCATCGACGACGAACGGGCGCTTTCGCTCCGCCACGACGCGGTGTATATCGACCTTGCAAGCACCCCCGGGATCAACCTCGCCATGCTGCAAGGCATGGGGCTGGACGCCGAGATATACCCGGCACTCCCCGCCAAATGCTCGCCCGAGAGCGCGGCGGCAGCCATGCGCGACTACATCCTGGAGGTGACGGCATGATAAAAGCAGGGCTTGCGGTGACGGGATCCTTCTGCACCTTCGGCGCGGTGCTCGCCGCGGTGGACGACCTCACGGCGCACGGGTTCGACCTCACCCCCGTGTTCAGCTTCAATGTGTCCTCTATGGACACGAGGTTTTTCAAAGCGGCGGATTTCGAGAACCTCATCCGACAAAAAACGGGCAAAACGCCCATAAAAACCATCCCGGAGGCGGAACCCATCGGGACTTCCAAGGGGCTGGAACTCATGCTCGTCGCCCCGTGCACGGGCAACACGCTGGCGAAGATCGCCCACGGCATCACGGACACCCCGGTCACTATGGCGGTGAAAGCGCAGCTAAGAAACGACCGTCCCGTCGTGCTGTCCATCTCATCCAACGACGCCCTCGGCGCCAACGCCAAAAACCTCGGGCTGCTCCTCAACACACGCAACGTGTACTTTGTCCCATTCTCGCAGGACGCCCCTGAAAAGAAACACAACTCTCTCATCGCGGACACGAGCCGCATAAGAGAGGCGTGTCTCGCCGCCCTCGAAGGCAGACAACTCCAGCCCGTGCTGCTTTGAGCGGGCACGCGGTCATATACGCGGATCGCGCCGCGCCGTCCGGCGATACAGCGACGTGTCGAAGCGGAATAATACACTTTTCGTGTTATTGTGTGCCTGATGCCCGCCACGAGCACACCCGACCGCAACACGATGAGTGTACCAGTTGCGGAAAATCGCTCCTCGCCCTTTTTCATCGGGTCACTTGTCGTATTTCCGCTTGTTGCGACTGCGCAAAGCGCCGAAAAGAATTGCTTTGCGCCGGGCACGCTTTGCTGGTCAGGCATGGCGGTTCGGAATAATACGAAGCCCACCTCACGCCCGGCGAGGTTTCGCCGGGAAACTTCGGAGACTTTGTATGAAGAGCTTTGGTTTTCGGTCGGGCAAGAGCTATATGCATCACAACGAAAAGCGCCCCGACCGGTGTCGGGGCGCCTGTTTCGTTTGCGCTTACTCCTCGGGCGAGAAGTCGTCTTTGCCTACGCCGCACAGCGGGCACACAAAGTCTTCGGGCAGTTCTTCCCAAGTCGTGCCAGGGGCGATCCCGTTGTCGGGGTCTCCCGCTGCCTCGTCATAGACGTATCCGCACACGTCGCATATGTACTTCATAATGACCTCCTTTTGCGTTTGCCGCATCGTTAAAGCCATTATACCACGCCCCGCACGGCTTTTCAACAGGCAATTTGCCTCGTGTCACGCCTCGGCGAAATAAGTGGTGTGATACACAGGGGGCGAGGGTGTTACACCCTCGCGCCCCCGGACTGATGCGGAACGCGAACAACATACTATCGTGCGTGGTGTAAAGTAATAGCTAGCCGTGCGCTCAGCACCCGCGCGCTCAGCACCTTGGCTGGACACGATAAATTATGTTCATCGTCGGATCATAAAACCGGCGTCGACGCGTCGCGATCCGCGCTTGTCCTTGTCTGTGCCGCTCCGCGGCGCAACCTTCGGCTTGCGCGCGGTCGCTCCTTTACGCAACGGGAAAATGCAAGTCTTTCCGATGCTCCTCGTTCCGCAGGAACTATCGCATCGTCACTCATTTTTCCGTTGCGTTTTATTAGCGTTGTCTCGGGGTGGTCATTAAAGCAAAAGCACCCAACTGATGTTGGGTGCTTTTGTTTTGGAAACCGGCGTCGACATACTCTCCCGGGCACGTGTCCGCGTCACACATTGTGCTTTTCTTCGCCACTCGCCACGGAGTGCCGAGCGCGCTCGCCGGCGCGCAATGTGTTCCTTTTCGCGTCGCGAAAATGCGGAGGCGTTCGCCACGCTCCTCGTTCCTACGGAACTATCGCGTTGCTCGCTCATTTTCACTCCGCGGTGCGAGGGTGTTACACCCTCGCGCTCCCATACTTTTGCGTGACGTGGATAACAAGCTGTTGTGCGTGATGCAAAGCAACAGTCAGCCGTGCGCTCAGCACCTTGGCTGGACACGGAACAGTGTTTCGTCACTTTTTTCCAAAACAAAAAGCCCACACTGTTGTGTGAGCTTTTTGTTTTGGAAACCGGCGTCGACATACTCTCCCGGGCCGTGTCCAGCCAAGTACCATCTGCGCTGATGAGCTTAACTTCTGTGTTCGGTATGAGAACAGGTGGGACCTCATCGCCATAGACACCGGTAATCGTTGAAGGTCGCAGGCTTGCGCCTGTCGCACATTCACAACTGCATAGCTATAAGAGCTGCTGAATTATCATCAGGTTAGTGGTTCAATTGTATTAGATTGAAGCCCTCGGCCTATTAGTATCGGTCAGCTCAACGCATTACTGCGCTTACACACCCGACCTATCAACCTTGTGGTCTACAAGGGGCCTTACTCAGATTACTCTTTAGGGATATCTTATCTTGAGGCTGGTTTCACGCTTAGATGCTTTCAGCGTTTATCCAATCCGTACATCGCTACCCAGCTGTGCCACTGGCGTGACAACTGATGCACAATAGGTACGTCCACC
>CASDRL010000013.1 GCA_949283145.1 uncultured Clostridia bacterium
CCGCAGCCTTCGGCGCAATATTATATAAAAATTTGGGGTCGAGGGGCATAATGCCCCTCGCGGGGTGCAGGGGCGGCGCCCCTGCCCAGGGTCAAGGGGTGGAACCTCTTGGGAACTCTCGCGCTTTCAGCGACATGTGCGGTGAAAGAGCGCCCGCTATGACGAAGTGCGGTGTGCATGCTTGCATGCGGAGCACGAGGAATGCTCAGGGGCCCCGCGGGAAAAATCTTTGATTTTTCTCGTGGAGCAAATTCGGGGTCCCCGCCGAAAGTATTTTCGGTGGGGTATTAAGTCGCCGCTTCATCGCAGGCGTAGCCGAGATGAACGCTTGGCGGCGAAAAGGTCAAGGGGCAGAGCCCCTGCGACCTTAATCAAAACGAGAACGGAGCGCATAGATATCGCCCGCGCCGAGGAAGAGGACTTTGTCATAGTCATCGGCGCGGGAATTTGCAATATTGAGGGCGTCATCGTTAGAAACGGCGAGATGAACATCGCATTCCGGGAATTGACGCTCTATCTCGAAGGCGAGATCGCGGGAAGTGCCGCCGCTCATCTCCCTCTCGCGCGCGGCGTAGATGGGGAGCAGGATGACCTCACCGCGCGCCCCCAGCACACGGGCGAAATCGGCGAGATAACTTTTGGTGCGGGAATAGGTGTGAGGCTGGAACACGGGGAGCACGCGGCTGCCGTCCTCTTCCGCGGCGGAGAGGGTGCATTCGAGTTCCGTGGGATGATGGGCGTAGTCGAAGATGACCTCCGCTCTCCCCGATCTGCCCGCTCTCTCAAAACGGCGCTTCACTCCTTTGAAGGCTGCAAGAGCGCGGCAGGCGGAGTGCAGATCGACGCCGAGCTCGCAGGCGAGAGCGACGGCAAACGCCGCGTCCTCGGCATAGTGACTGCCCGCGAACGGCAGCGAAAAGAGCTCCCGTCCGTCCGGGGAAGAGAGAGTCACCGTCTGGTCGCCCCCGCAATCCGGAACACTCGAAAAGAGGTATGCGCAGTCGTGCATCCGAGAATTCTCTGTTTTGGCTATGCACAGATGCGCACCCGTGCATATGAAAGCGTCCTCTTGACGCACTATGGTCAGAGGACAATTTTCGACAAATTCCGCAAAGACTTCCCGCACCTCGCCGATATCGCGGTAACAGTCCGGGTGATCGCATTCGATGTTGACAACGGCGGCAACATCGGGCTTCAGCGCGGTGAGATGCCGCCCGAACTCGCACGCTTCGGTGAGGAAGATCCCGCGCGGCAGCGCGCCGTCTTCGCCGCCGCATACGGTGAGGTTGCCCATCCCGACGGGCTCGCCCCCGATGTGCGCCACAAACGGCACTCCGCACTCTTTCAGGATGTGTGCGGCCATCGCCGTCACGGTGGTCTTGCCATGAGTGCCCGCAACCGCAGCCACGGTGCCGAAATCCTCGGCTATCAGCGCAAGCAGCTCGTGCCGCTCGATGACGCGCTTGCCCATTGAGAGCGCAAGCGAGACCTCTTCGTCCGTGAGCGGAACGGCTGACGACCTGACGACAAGACCCGCCCTTGCGATTGTGTCCCGTTTCGCGCCGAGGTATACATCCGCCCCGAGCGCCGCGAGCCGATCGAGCGCCGCCGAACGCACCCTGTCGCTGCCGCTCACCTCCGCGCCCGCCAGCAGACAATATTCCGCCAGCGCGCACATGCTCGCACCGCCCACCCCCACGAAATGTACCCTTTCCCGCTCGAGTTCCATACCCTAAATGATATGCGACTCCCCCCGCGCAAAGTTCCCCGCTTTTGTCTTTGAAAGAGCGTACGGCGTGTTATGGGCACAATCTATCAAGCTATTCGTCTCGGGGGTGAGTTAGAATTCCCCCCTCCAACCCGGGAACCCCGCAAAATGCATGCATTTTGCGGGGAGCCCCATTCGGGCTTTCCTCCCCCGTGCTTGAAACAAATTGCCGTCCTCTGACATAAAAGTGTTGTTGAGCCCCCTCCTGCGGGCGCAAAGGCTTCGTCGTGCTCAAAGACACTCTCTCAATCTTATCGTCGTATCCAAGCACGCTCCGAATAAGCTGTTCGTCTCGCGGGGTTATCTTGATTTCCCCCTCCTTCCCTTCGGGCTTTCCTCCCCCGTGTCCGAACGGGCTTCACTCCTCCTAAAATGCGGGACTAACTTTCCTCCTCTTGAAAAAAGTTTGTGTCTCGCACTTACATAATCGAGCGGCGAACAGTACTCACCGAAAACCCGGCACGGGCGGAGGAATTCGGCGCTCGCAAATTAAAGCCCGTGCCTATTTAGATTTACGGCGTTGCTCGGCACTCAGATAGCGCGCCGCGACTTGCAAGAGCAGGCGCAAGCGCCCGCTGTGCAAGTTTGGCTGAGCGGCGCGTAATTCCGTCTCCGAAAGAGAGGCGTCGTGCTCATGGATGCTCTATCAAGCTATACGTCATAAGTGTGTCCCCACCCTATGAGGAATGCATTGGGACAAAAGGGGACGGGGTAAAGCAGGGGACCCATCTTTGATGGGGTTTGGGCGCGCAAATGTTAAGACGCGAACGCTATCGTTCGCGTCTTAACATTTTTGCCCCGTCCCCGTTGTCCCGGAGTTTCAAATGCCCCCGGATAAGATAGCATCGTGTCAAGCGACGTCACGCTCAGAGTTTTCGTTAAACCCTCTTCGAAAAAGAGGCGGAGTATTCAAGCGCGCTCTGTCAAAGTGCCTGTTATTCCGTGTGTAGGAGTGCCGCTCTTAACATCATAAAGCTGGCTTGACTTCGGGCGAGGGTGTGTATTAAAGTGAGGGTATGGGCAGCGAGATCACGATGTATGTAACGATCGCGGTAAGTCTTGTGTTCGGCGTATTGTATGTCGTGTGCATCCTCATGTTCTTCGGGCAGGCGGGGATCATGGTTGCGGGGTATAACTTCGAGCCGACGGCGCCCGAGGCGAAGAAGTTGCACAAGAAGATAATGCGGCGGTTCGGGCTGGGCATATTTGTCGTTTGCCTTTTCGTGCACGGGACGATCGTCGCGTTTCTGTATGCGGGGAACGTGGCGGGCGGAGTGCTGGCGGGAGTTTCCGTCGCGGTTTTGGTCGCCGTGCTTGTCGCGGTGAACACGGGAAAGATGAAGGAGTGGACAAAAGAGGAGCGCAGGCTTGAAGAGGAGCACCGCCGCGCTCTTTCGGGAAAAGAAGAAGATTGAGGGGTAATTCCCTTTGTTTTCGGTGTGCGCGCGTATATATTATTACTATATATAGTGTACAAACGGAAATAAAATACAATATTATAATTTTCGCGAAAATTCGTGCATTTTTTGCTTGACAGCCTTGACCGGAAATAATAAGATGGTAGAGCCGCGTCTTCCGGACGTGGGGTTTCCGTCGGTCTTCCGACGGGATGAAAAATATAGGACACACACGGATGAGTGTATATATCAGGAGGCTACAAAAAGATGGCTGGACAGAAAATCAGGATCAAGCTCAAGGCGTATGATCACAATCTCATCGACATCTCCGCGGAAAAGATCGTGGAGACCGTGAAGAAGACCGGCACCAAGGTTTCCGGTCCCATTCCGCTTCCCACCGAGAAGGAGATCGTGACCATACTTCGTGCAACGCACAAGTACAAGGACAGCCGCGAGCAGTTCGAACTCAGGACACACAAGCGTTTGATCGACATATTCAACCCCACCTCCAAGACGGTCGATTCTCTCATGAAACTCGACCTTCCGGCGGGCGTTGATATCTCCATCAAGCTCTGAACGGAATAAAAGGAGGATGAACTTTACATGGATAAAGCAATCATCGGAAAGAAACTCGGCATGAGCCAGATCTTCACGGCTGACGGCAAAGTCATTCCCGTCACCGTCGTCGAAGCGGGTCCCTGCACCGTGGTGCAGATCAAGACCAAGGAAAACGACGGATACGACGCCGTGCAAGTCGGCTTCGGAGCCATCAAGGAAACCAGAGTCAACAAGCCCGTCGCCGGACACTTCAAGAAAGCCGGCGTCACCGTCAAGAAGTATCTCCGCGAACTGCGTTTTGCAAACTGTGCGGCCTATGAGCTCGGACAGGAACTGACCTGCGACGTGTTCGCCGAGGGCGATAAAGTGGACGTGACCGGCACCTCCAAGGGCCACGGATATTCGGGCGTCATTCAGAGATGGAACAGCCACAGGATCGGCCCCATGTCTCACGGTACCGGCCCCATCCACCGTTCGGTGGGTTCCATGGGCGCGTGCTCCTCTCCCTCCAGAGTGTTCAAGAACAAGCACATGGCGGGACAGTGGGGTCACGAGAAGGTCACGGTGCAGAACCTCACCGTCGCTCGCGTCGACAAGGCGAGGAATCTGCTGCTCATCAAGGGCGCTATCCCCGGACCCAAGGGCGGCGTGGTCGTCGTCAAGCAATCCGTCAAGGGCTGAGCGGAGGTAGAAGATGAAACTGAAAGTTAAGAATATGGCGGGCAAAGCCGCCGGAACCATTGAAGTCAGCGACGCGGTGTTCGGAGCCGAGTACAACGAGGCACTCATCCATCAGGTGGTGGTGGCTCAGCTCGCCAACAAGCGTCAGGGCACGATGAGCGCGCTCACCAGGAGCGAGGTCCGCGGCGGCGGCGCGAAGCCTTACCGTCAGAAGGGCACCGGCCGTGCGCGTCAGGGCAGCATCGTCTCCCCCCAGTTCACGGGCGGCGGCGTGGTGTTCGCAAAGAAGCCCCGCGACTTCTCGCAGAAGATCAACAAGAATATGAAGAAAGCCGCGTTCTATTCCGCGCTCTCCGAAAAGATCCGTCAGGAGCAGGTCGTGGTGCTGGACAAGTTCGCGCTTGCGGAAGCCAAGACCAAGCTGGTGGCGGACGCCGTCGAGGCGCTCGGTCTCAGCGGCAAGACGCTCTTCGTCGTCGAGGAATATGACGAGGCGGCGGTGCGCGCGAGCAGGAACATCCCCACCGTTTCTCTGGAAGAGGTGAGGCTGCTCAGCGTCTATGACATCGTGGCGACCCGCAACATCGTCCTCACCAAGGGCGCGATCAAGAAGATCGAGGAGGCAGCACAATGACAGCGTACGACATCATCATTTCGCCCGTCCTTTCCGAAAAGAGCTACGACGGTATCCCCGAAAAGAGATACACCTTCAAAGTGGCTAAGACCGCCAACAAGACCCAGATCAAGGCGGCGGTGGAAGAGATTTTCGGCGTGAAAGTCGCAAAAGTCAACACTTCCAACTACGAGGGCAAGCTCAAGAGAATGGGCCGCAACGAGGGCAGAAGGTCCTCCTTCAAGAAAGCGGTGGTCACTCTGGCTGCCGACAGCAAAGCGATCGAGTTCTTCGAGAGCCTGGCATAAGGAGAAACGGACTATGGCTATTAAGAAGTATAAACCCACATCTCCCGCGCGTCGTTTCATGACGGTGTCCGCGTATGAAGAGATCACCTCTTCCACTCCCGAGCGCTCCCTCCTCGTCTCCCTCAACAAGACGGGCGGCAGGAACGCGACGGGCAGGATCACCGTGCGTCACATCGGCGGCGGCAACCGCAACAAATACCGCATCATCGACTTCAAGCGCGACAAGGACGGCATCCCCGCCAAAGTCGCATCCGTGCAATATGACCCCAACCGTTCGGCGAACATCGCGCTGCTCAACTATGCGGACGGCGAGAAGAGATACATCCTCGCGCCTCTCGGACTGAGCGTGGGCGACACCGTCGTCAGCGGCGAGGACGCGGACATCAAGGTGGGCAACGCCCTTCCTCTCTCCGCCATCCCGGTCGGCACCATGGTGCACAACATCGAGCTGCAGCCCGGCAAGGGCGGTCAGATCGCGAGAGCTGCCGGCAACTCCGCACAGCTCATGGCGAAAGAGGGCAAATACGCTACGCTGCGTATGCCCAGCGGTGAGATGAGATACGTGCTCGCGCGCTGCCGCGCCACCATCGGTCAGGTGGGCAACCTCGATCACGAGATCGTCAGAGTCGGCAAGGCGGGCAAGACCCGTCACATGGGCATCCGTCCCACCGTCCGCGGCGTCGTGATGAACCCCTGCGATCACCCCCACGGCGGCGGCGAGGGCAAGTCGCCCATCGGTATGCCTTCTCCCGTCACTCCCTGGGGCAAGCCCACTCTCGGGTACAAGACCAGGAAGAAGAAGAACAATTCCAGCAAGTTCATCATCAAGCGCGTGAACTAAGGAGTAGGAAATGAGCAGAAGCGTCAAGAAAGGACCTTTCGTCGAAGAAAGGCTTATGAAGAGAATAGTTGCAATGAACGAGAGCGGCGACATCCGTCCCGTCAAGACCTGGTCCCGCTCCTCCACGATCTTCCCCGAGATGGTCGGCCACACCATCGCCGTCCACAACGGACGTCAGCATGTGCCCGTCTACATCACCGAGGACATGGTCGGATGCAAGCTCGGCGAGTTCTCCCCCACGCGCACCTTCAGAGGTCACGCGGGCGACAAGACCACCGGTAAGAAATAAGGAGGGATCCAATGGCTACCAGAAGTAAACAGAAGGCCCTCGAGCGTCAGGCAAAAGCCGACACCAGGCCCAGAGCAACGGCAAAGTTCATCAGGATCTCCCCCTTCAAGGTGCGCATCGTACTCGATGTCATCAAGGGGAAACCCGTCACGGAGGCTCTCGCCATCCTCGAAAACACGCCCAAGGCGGCGAGCGAAGTGCTCTTCAAGCTCGTCAACAGCGCGGTCGCGAACGCGGAGAACAACATGAACCTCTCCAGAGGCGACCTCGTCATCGCCGAGTGCTATGCCAATGAGGGACCCACGCTCAAGCGCATCATGCCGAGAGCACAGGGCAGGGCATTCCGCATCAACAAACGCACGAGTCACATCACCGTCATTCTCGACAGTGTGAACGCATAAGGAGGTAAACGCATATGGGACAGAAAGTCGATCCGAACGGCCTCAGAATCGGTGTCATCAAGCCCTGGGAAGCCAAGTGGTATGCCGACAAGAAGAACTTTGCGGACTGCCTCGTCGAGGATGACAAGATCCGCAAGTACATCAAGAACAAGTACTACGAAAACGCCATCTCCAAGATCACCATCGAGAGAGCGGCGGACAAGATCGTGGTCAGCATCTATACCGCACGTCCCGCGACCCTCATCGGCAAGGCGGGCGCCGGCGTGGACGCCATCACCAAGGAAGTGCAGGGGCTCATCGCAGCCGGCAAGAAGGTCAACGTCAACATCATGGAAGTCAAGCACTTCGACGCGGACGCACAGCTTGTCGCGGAGTCCATCGCCAAGCAGCTCGAGAACAGAGCGTCCTTCCGCCGCAGCATGAAGCAGGCTATGGCAAGGGCGATGAAGGCGGGCGCCAAGGGCGTCAAGGTCAAAGTCTCCGGCAGGCTTGACGGCGCCGAGATCGCGAGGAGCGAGAGCTATCACGAAGGTTCCATCCCGCTTCAGACGCTCCGTGCGGACATCGATTACGGCGTGGCGAGAGCCAACACCACCTTCGGTGCCATCGGCGTGAAGTGCTGGATCTACAAGGGCGAAGTGCTCGGAAAGAACCCCGTGGAAGGAGGTAATTGATTATGTTGATGCCTAAACGTGTCAAGAGACGCCGCCAGTTCCGCGGCAGAATGAAGGGCAAAGCCAACAAGGGCAACGTCATCGCATACGGCGAGTACGGTCTTGTGGCTCTCGAGCCGGGCTGGATCACCTCCAACCAGATCGAAGCGGCGCGTGTCGCAATGACGAGATATATCCGCAGAGGCGGCAAAGTGTGGGTGGACATCTTCCCCCACAAGCCCGTCACCAAGAAGCCTGCCGAGACCCGCATGGGCAGCGGTAAAGGTTCTCCCGAATACTGGGTGGCAGTGGTCAAGCCGGGCCGCGTGATGTTCGAGATCGCGGGCGTGGACGAAGCCATAGCAAGAGAGGCTCTGCGTCTTGCAATGCACAAGCTCCCCATCAAGTGCAAGTGCGTTTCCAAGGCGGATCAGGAAGCCGAAGGCGGTGAAGAATGAAATCTAAACAAGTTTTGGAAATGACCGATAAAGAGCTGCAGAACAAGCTCAACGAGCTGAAGTCGGAGCTGTTTTTCCTCCGCTTCAAGCATGCCACCAATCAGCTCACCAACCCCATGGTGCTGGTGGAGACCAGACGTGACATCGCTCGCGTCAAGACCGTCATCCGTCAGAGAGAGCTCGCCCGCGCCAAGGAAAACGAGGGCAGCAAGGGCTGATAAACGGAGGACAGTATGGAAAGAAATCTGAGAAAAGAAAGAGTCGGCATCGTCGTCAGCGACAAGATGGACAAGACCATCGTCGTCGCCATCAACGAGCGCGTCAAACATCCTCTCTACAAAAAGATCGTCAGCCGCACCAAGAAACTCAAGGCGCACGACGAGAACAACGAGTGCAGAGTGGGCGACAAGGTCCTCGTCGCAGAGACCCGTCCTCTCTCCAAAGAGAAGTGCTGGCGCCTTGTAGAGATCATCGAGAAGGCGAAATAAGGAGGGCAGCATGATACAACCACAAACCAGGCTCAAAGTCGCAGACAATAGCGGCGCCAAAGAGATCATGTGCATCAGAGTCCTCGGCGGTTCCTTCCGCAGGAGCGGCAACATCGGGGACGTCATCGTGGCGTCCGTCAAGTCCGCCATCCCCGGCGGCAAGGTGAAGAAGGGCGACGTCGTCAAGGCGGTCATCGTGCGCACCCACATGGGCATCCAGCGCGCGGACGGCAGCTACATCAAGTTCGACGACAACGCCGCCGTCATCATCGACAACCAAAAGCAACCCCAGGGCACCCGTATCTTCGGGCCCATCGCACGCGAGCTGCGCGATAAAGATTATATGAAGATAATCTCCCTCGCGCCCGAAGTGCTGTGAGGAGGCGTGATATGGCAGAAATGAACGTCAGAAAGGGCGATAACGTGATGGTCATCGCCGGCAAGGACAAGGGCAAGGCGGGCAAGGTGCTCGCGGTCAGACCCGCGACGGGACGTGTCTACGTCGAGGGCGTCAACATCGTCTCCAAGAGCAAGAAGCCCCGCAACGCGCAGGACAAGGGCGGCATCCTCAAGCAGGAAGGCGCCATCGACGCCAGCAACGTCATGCACATCTGCGGCGAGTGCGGCGGTGTGGTGCGTGTGCGTCACATCAAGGAGGAGCGCGACGGCAAGATGAAGTCCGTGCGCGTGTGCGCCAAGTGCGGCGCCTCTCTCGACGAGAAGAAGTCCTCCGCCAAGAAAGCAGCCAAAAAGGCAGCCAAGAAAAAGACCGCCAAGGCGAAGAAAGAAGACTAACAATCACGGAGGTTTATCGTGGCAGAAAAGAAAAATCAGGTTGCTAAAGCAACTGCAACCGATCAAAATGCCGAAAGATACAGAATGAGAGCGCTCTACCGCGACGAGGTCGTCCCCGCTCTTGTAAAACATTTCGGTTACAAGAACATCAACGAAGTTCCCCGTCTGGAGAAGATCGTGCTCAACATGGGCCTCGGTGATTGCAAGGACAACAGCAAGTCCCTGCAGATAGCCGTTGAGGAGCTCAAGCAGATCGCAGGTCAGAAGCCCGTCGTCACCACCGCGAAGAAGAGCGTTGCGAACTTCAAGGTGAGAGAGGGCATGAACGTCGGCGCGAAGGTCACTCTGCGCGGAGAGAGGATGTACGACTTCCTCGACAAATTCATCTCCATCGCATTGCCCCGCGTGCGTGACTTCCGCGGAGTGTCCGCAAAGTCCTTTGACGGCAGAGGCAACTACGCGCTCGGCGTCAAGGAGCAGCTCATCTTCCCCGAGATCTCTTACGATCAGATCGAGAAGGTGCGCGGTTTCGACATCTGCATCGTCACCACCGCAAAGACGGACGAAGAAGCGCGCGAGCTACTGAGACTGCTCGGCATGCCTTTCGCGAAGTAAGGAGAGTTCACAATGGCGAAAACTTCAATGAAAATCAAGCAGCAAAGACCCCAGAAATTCTCGACGCGCGAGTACACTCGCTGCCGCATCTGCGGACGTCCCCATTCCGTGTTGAGAAAGTACGGCATATGCAGAGTATGTTTCCGCAATCTCGCCTACAAGGGCCAGATCCCCGGAGTCAGAAAGGCGAGCTGGTAAGGAGGCAGACAAAATGACAGATCCCATTGCAGATATGTTGACCAGAATCAGAAACGCCCTGACCGCCAAGCACGACACCGTCACGGTGCCCGCAAGCAAGGTCAAGGTCGCCATCGCGGACATCCTCGTGAGGGAAGGTTACGTCAAGGGTTACGAGATCGTGGAGAACGCCGTTCAGAACGACATCCTCATCACCCTGAAATATTCCCCCGTCAAGGGACAGAAGGTCGTCACCGCGCTCGAGAGAGTGTCCAAGCCCGGTCTGCGCGTCTACGCCGGCGTGGATGACATCCCGAAGGTGCTCAACGGAATGGGCATTGCCATTCTCTCCACCTCCAAGGGCATCCTCACCGACAAGGAAGCCAAGGCACAGCACGTCGGCGGCGAAGTGCTCGCCTACGTGTGGTAAGGAGGTAAGGTATGTCTCGTATAGGTAGAGCACCCATCGCGTTGCCCGCAGGCGTCACCTTCGACAACACGGACAACCTCATCACCGTCAAAGGACCTCTCGGCACGCTCACTCAGAAGGTGGACTCCTCCATCGACGTCGTGCTCGAGGACGGTCACATCCTCGTCAAGCGTCACAGCGACGACAAGGACCACCGCGCTCTTCACGGCCTTTACCGCGCGCTCATCCACAACATGGTGACGGGCGTGACCAAGGGCTTCGAGAAGAACCTCGTGGTCGCCGGCGTCGGCTATAAAGTCACCGCCACCGCGAACAAGCTCACGATGAACATCGGTTTCTCCCATCCCGTGGAGTTCGATGCGCCCGAGGGCATCACGTTCGCCATGGCAGGTCCTCTGGAGATCGTGGTCAAGGGCATCGACCGTCAGAAGGTCGGTCAGGCAGCGGCGTCCATCAAGGCGCTCAAGCCCGTCGAACCCTATCACGGCTACGGCATCCACTACAAGGACGAGGTCGTCATCCGCAAGGAAGGCAAGACCGCCGGTAAATAAGAGGTGAACTATGATAAACAAGAAAGATAAAAACGCGGACAGACTCGTCCGTCACGCCAGAGTGAGAAAGAAGGTCTCCGGCACCGCGGAGCGTCCTCGTCTCAACGTCTACAGGAGCACCAACCACATCTACGCGCAGGTCATCGACGACGTGAAGGGCGTCACCCTTTGCTCGGCGTCCACCCTCGAGAAGGCAGTCGCAGCCAAGGTCGCGGACATGACCAAGACCGAGGCAGCCAAAGCCGTCGGCGCCGCCGTTGCGGAGAAGGCTCTCGCACTCGGCATCAAAGCCGTGGTGTTTGACAGAGGCGGCTACGTCTACACGGGCAGAGTTGCGGCTCTCGCCGCCGGCGCAAGAGAAGCCGGGCTGGAGTTCTAGGAGGAGTTATGGCAGAACGCGACAACAGAAGAAACGACAGAAACAGAGAAGAGAACGACGGCCTCACCAAGAAGCTCATCGCCGTCAACCGTGTCACCAAGGTCGTCAAGGGCGGCAGGAACATGCGCTTCAGCGCGCTGGTGGTCGTCGGTGACGAAAACGGCAAAGTCGGTCTCGGCATGGGCAAAGCGGCGGAGGTGCCGGAAGCCATCGAGAAGGCGACCCAGATCGCCAAGCGCAGCATGCACGACATCGCGCTGAAAGGCACCACCATCCCCCATCACGCCATCGGCAAGTTCGGACGCGGTCAGGTGGTCCTGCTCCCCGCCGAACCCGGTACCGGCGTCATCGCGGGCGGCCCCGTGCGTGCGGTCCTGGAAGTGTCCGGCATCAAGGACATCAGGACGAAGTCCATCGGCTCCAACAACCCCATCAACTGCGCGAAAGCCACCCTCGAGGGTCTTTGCTCGCTGAGGAACGCAGAGCAGATCGCCGCACTCCGCGGAGTGGACGTCGAGGGCTAAGGAGGGCACTATGGCAGCGGCTAAGAAGAAAGAAGAAGAAAAGATGATCAAAGTCACCCTCGTCAAGAGCACCATCGCCTGCCTGAAAAATCAGAAGGCGAACGTCGAGGCGCTCGGGCTGCACAAAGTGGGCAGCTCCAACACCTTCCGCGACGACGCGGTGGTGAGAGGGATGATCAAGAAGGTTTCCCACCTGGTGAAGGTCGAGGAAATTTGACGGAGGACAATATGAACATTCACGATCTGAAAGGCGCCGAAGGCGCAAAGACAGCCTCCAAACGCGTCGGACGCGGCATCGGCAGCGGCACCGGCAAGACTTCCACCCGCGGTCACAAGGGACAGTGGGCGAGGAGCGGCGGCGGCGTGCGCCCCAACTTCGAGGGCGGCCAAATGCCTCTGACGCGCAGGATCCCCAAGAAAGGGTTCAACAACAAGAGATTCGCACACGTCTACAACATCGTCAACGTCGAGGTGTTCAACCGCTTCGAGGACGGCGCGGTCGTGGGCATTGACCAACTCGTTGCAGCCGGCATCATCAAGGTCGTCGAACCGTACGGTCTTAAAGTGTTGGGCGATGGCACTCTCGAGAAGAAAGTCACCGTTCAGGCACAGAAGTTCACCGGTTCCGCCGTTGAGAAGATCGAAAAGGCAGGCGGCAAAGCTGAGGTAGTTGACTGATATGTTGGAAACACTGAAAAACGCGTTCAAATCCAAGGAGATCCGCATCAAGATATTCCTGACGCTGGCTCTCCTTCTGGTGTATAGAATAGGCTGCTACATCCCCGTCCCGGGGCTGAGCGCAGACACTATGGGGCAGATCTTCGCGGATGACTTCCTCAGCATTCTGACCTCGATGTCGGGCGGTTCGCTGCAAAGCGCGACCCTGTTCTCGCTGGGCATACTCCCGTTCATCAACGCGTTTATCATCATGCAGCTTCTCACTCTGGTCATCCCCAAACTGGAGAAGCTTTCCAAGGAAGGCGACGCCGGCAGGCGCAAGATCACGCAGATCACCCGTTATGTGGCTCTCGTGCTCGCGGCAGTGCAGGCGATCGGTATCGTCGTCGGCTGGAGAGAAGCGGTCACCCCGCTCTTCGCTTTCGAGGCGGGCTGGGACGCTCCTTACATCACCATGGCGAGCATCATCATCATATTGATGGCGGGCTCGACGATGGTCATGTGGCTGGGCGAACGCATCACGGAATACGGCATCGGCAACGGCACATCCCTCATCATCTTCGTCGGCATCCTTTCGCAGGCGGGCGCGATGATGGGCAATGCGTTTGCGATGGTGGGCGACAACTGGACGATCATCTGGAACATCATCGGGTTCATCCTCGTTGTCATCGCGATATTCTTCTTCATCGTGTTCATCGACCTCTCCGAGCGCAGAGTCACGGTGCAGTATTCCAAGCAGATCAAGGGCAACAAGATGTACGGCGGTCAGACCACCTACATCCCCATCAGAGTGAACGGCAGCGGCGTCATGCCCATCATCTTCGCCTCTTCGCTCCTGATGTTCCCGCAGATGATCATGGCTCTGTTCGCGCCGGGCAGCGACGCGTACATGTGGTACGCGCAATATATGGGCTCCGGCACCGCAGTGTACTATGTGCTCCTCGCGCTGTTCATACTGTTCTTCTCGTACTTCTACGCGCAGATACAGTTCAACCCCGAGGACGTGAGCAAGAACATCCAGCAGTACGGCGGCTTCATTCCCGGCATCCGCGCGGGCAAGCCCACCAGCGACTTCCTTAAAAAGATAAGCAACAGGATCACCCTCTTCGGAGCGTTCTTCCTCATGATCATCGCCCTCGTGCCTACCTTCATCTTCCAGGCACTCGGCACCGCGGGTGGCGTGGACCTCGGCTTCAACAACGCCTTCTCCGCAACGGGACTGCTCATCGTCGTCTCCGTCGCGCTGGAGCTCAACAAGCAGCTCGAGTCTCAGATCATGATGAAGCACTACAAGGGCTTCCTGAAGTGAGGACGGAATGAAAAACATAATCATGCTCGGCGCGCCGGGTGCAGGCAAAGGCACCCAGTCCGCGCTGATCGCGGAAGAGTATCACATCCCGCACATCTCTACGGGTGACATCCTTCGCAAGAATATCAAAGAGGGCACCGAGCTCGGCAAGCTCGCCAAGTCTTACATCGACGCGGGCGCGCTCGTCCCCGACGACGTCGTCATCGGCATCGTGGCGGACAGGCTGAAGGAGGATGACGCGCTGAACGGTTACGTTCTGGACGGGTTCCCCCGCACCATCGCCCAGGCGGAAGCTCTCGACAAAGTGGCAAAGATAGACATCGCCGTCAACATCGTGGTCGGCTTCGACGTCATCGTGGAGAGGCTTGCGGGCAGGCGCGTGTGCGTGTGCGGCGCGACCTATCACACCTCCAAGCTGAACGGGAGCACCACCTGCGCCAAGTGTGGCAAGGAGCTCTTCTTCCGTGACGACGACAAGCCCGAGACCGTGAGAGCAAGGCTGGAAACTTACGAGAAACAGACCGCGCCCCTCATCGGTTACTACGAGAAGAAGGGAATTCTCGTGAACGTGGACGCCACGGGCACGATAGAGCAGGACTTTGAAAAGATAAAGAAGGTGCTCAATGATTAATCTCAAAAGTTCCGCAGAGATCGGAATGATGAGAAAGTCGGGGCTGGTGCTGAGAGATTTGCTGTTGTATCTCGAGGAGAAGATCCGCCCCGGCGTCAGCACCAAAAAACTGGACGAGTTCGCCTACGACTACATAAAGCGTCACGGCGGCACCCCTTCCTTCCTCGGTTATGGCGGCTTTCCCGCCTCCATCTGCACATCGGTGGACGAGGCGGTGGTGCACGGCATCCCGGGGCACAAGCGGCTTGAAGAGGGCATGATCGTCGGCATCGACGCGGGCGTCATCCTGAACGGCTGGCAGTCCGACGCGGCGAGGACATTCCCCGTCGGCGAGGTGTCCGAGGAAAAGCGCAGGTTGATGGACGTCACGCGGGAGAGCTTCTTTGAGGGCGTCAAGCACTTCAAGGAGGGCGGAAGGCTCGGCGACATCTCCGAAGCCATCCAGGAATACAACGAGTCCCGCGGATACGGTGTGGTGCGCGACCTGGTCGGGCACGGCATCGGCAGAAAGATGCACGAGGACCCCGCGGTGCCCAACTTCGGCGTGGCGGGCCACGGCGTGAAGCTGCAAAGGGGGCTGGTGCTCGCCATAGAGCCCATGGTCAACATGGGGACGTGGAAGGTGATCACCCTCGACGACGAATGGACGTGCGTCACCGCGGACGGCAAACCCTCGGCGCACTACGAGAACACGGTGGCACTCACCGAAAACGGAGCGGAGATATTGACGCTGTGATGAGACCGGGAGACGTGGTTTTTTCAAAAGCCGGGCGCGACGGCGGGAGATATTTCGC
>CASDRL010000014.1 GCA_949283145.1 uncultured Clostridia bacterium
AAGGGGTCCCCGCCGAATGTATATTCGGAAGGGGGAAAGGAGCAGCCGTGCGACAGATAAGCGGCGAAGTTTACGCCGCCGCGCAGGCGAGCACGTGCTGTGACGCCACGGGGGAGGAAAGCCCGAAGGGAAGGAGGGGGAGCCAACACATCACCCGCGAGACGAACAGCATATTTGGAGCGTACATGAATACGACGAAACCCTGGCTTAGAACGGGGCTTTGACACAGCTATTCGCCCGCGCAAACGCTAATTCGCTGACGGCGCAACTCTTTTTCGAAGCCCGACGGCGTCATTCGGATGAGATGCGCGAAAAAGCCCCTTCCGCAAAAGGGAGCGTACTAAGACGTACGTGACCGCATTGCGGAACGGGGCTTTGACAAAGCAGGTCGCCGAATGACGGCGTCGGCAGTTTAAGAGAGCTCAAAATCCATTAGGATTTTCCTCTTGCCAGCGCCAACTGTCGGCACACATCTCCTCCAACCCGTAGCGGCACTTGAAGCCCATCTCCTTTTCGGCGAGAGTGGGGTCGGCGTAGCACTCGGCGATGTCGCCGGGGCGGCGTCCGTCGATGACATAGGGGACTTTTTTGCCGGAGGCTTTCTCGAAGGCGCGGACGATCTCCAGCACGCTGTAACCGTTGCCGGTGCCGATGTTGTAGGTGACGAGGCCGGGCTTTTCCGCGAGCTTTTTGACGGCGAGAGAGTGCGCGCGAGCGAGGTCGAGGACATGGATGTAGTCACGCACGCCCGTGCCGTCGCGGGTGGGATAGTCATTGCCGAAGACGTGCAGTTTCTCCAGCTTGCCGATGGCGACCTGCGAGACATAGGGCATGAGGTTGTTGGGAATGCCGTTGGGGTCCTCGCCTATCCTGCCGCTCTTGTGCGCACCGATGGGGTTGAAATAGCGCAGCAAGGCGATGTTCATGGAATGGTCTGCCGCATAGATGTCGCGCAGGATGTCCTCGATCATGAGTTTCGTCCTGCCGTAAGGATTGGTGACGGAGAGAGGGAAATCCTCCTTGATGGGGACGCTCTTCGGCTGCCCGTAGACGGTGGCGGAAGAGGAAAAAACGAAGTTCTTCACCCCGTGCTCGCGCATCACCTGCAAAAGGTTCAGGGTGTTGCCGAGGTTGTTGCGGAAATATTCGAGGGGTTTCGCGACGGACTCGCCCACCGCTTTCAGCCCCGCGAAATGGATGACGGCGTCGATGTCTTCCTTCTCGAAAATGTCGCGCACTTTGTCGATGTCGCAGAGGTCGTACTCATAAAACTTCACCTCTCTGCCGCAAAGCTCGCGCACCCTCTTCACCGCCTCGAACTTGCTGTTGCAAAGGTTGTCCGCGATGACGGGATCCATACCGTTCTCGACAAGATCTATGACGGCATGCGAGCCGATGTAGCCCGCTCCGCCCGTGACCAGAATGCTCATTTTTACCTCCCGCGGACGGCTGCGCCGCACCCGGCGCGATGTCCGCAATAAAATTTTTTCTTTTTGGTTTTATCGACACTATCGCGTGTTTATCGCGCGATTTTGTGCAATGAACACGCTATATCTGCGTTTTACTCGCTCTCGCGCACCGCGCGCTCCATCTCCTCCGCGAGCTCTTCCATGCGCCCGACCAGCTTGAACTGGGTGCGCGCGCGGACAAGGTTGTGAGTGGGATATGCGGTCTTGAAATAGGTGTCGCCGGCGAGGTAATCCGTAAGGAACCGCATCCCGCACTCGAAGGTCATCATGCGTGCGGCGAGGGGCATGAGGTTTCTCTCCTCTGCCGTCACGCTGCCCTCCGTGCCTGCAAGGAATCCGCCCGCGAACGCGCGGAAGAGGGACATGTCGAAGTCCACTTTGCCGAGGTCCTCTTCGTCCTCTTTTGCGGTGGAGCAGCCCGCGCGCACGCCGTCGCCGAAGTCGTAGAGCACGGTGCCGGGCATGACGGTGTCAAGATCTATGACGCAGACCGCCTTCTTTGTGTCCACATCGATGAGGACATTGTTGAGCTTGGTGTCGTTGTGGGTGACGCGGGTGGGGATGCGCCCCTCCGCGAGGGCGTCCACGAGGACGGAACAGCCGTCCTTCCGCGCCTCGACGAAGGCGATCTCCGCCGCCGCACCCGCCGCTCTGCCGCAGACATCCTCCGCAAGCGCCCGACGAAACGCCAGATAGCGCTTGGCGGTGTTGTGGAAATCGGGGATGACCTCAAAAAGCGTTGACGCGTCGAATCCCGAAAGTCTTGCGACGAATTTGCCGAACGCTCTGCCCGCGTCGCGGAACATCTCGGGGTCGTCCGCAACAAGATAGGCGTCCGTGTTTTCTATGAACTGCGTGGCGCGCCAGACCTCTCCCTCGGGGGAGGTGTAATACTTCTTCCCGTCCCTTGTCGGGATGAGATAAAGGCACTCGCGCTCGGGGTCTCCCCCGTCCGCGATGACCGCCGCCCGCAAAAAGTCCGTGACCGCGATCATGTTGCGCATGAGCCCGTCCCTCTCCGGGAAGACGTTGGCGTTGAGGCGCTGCAAAATGTAGCGCAGGGTGGCGCCGCAGTCGCAGTCGCAGGTGACGGCATAGGTGTCGTTGATGTGCCCGTTGCCGTATGGCACGACTTCGCGGACTCTGCCCGCGAAAAGGAAATTTTCTGCCGCTCGGAACTCGTTCATGCCGCACCTCCGCTCAAAGATATGATATACGCCCGCGCGCAAAAAGTAAAGCGCGGCGGAGAGGAACACTCTTTTCTTTTTGCCGCAGAGGGCGCCGTCCTCATCCCCGCAGCCCTGCCGTCCCCTCTCCCGCCCCTGAGGGCGCAGCCCTGCTCTTCCCCGTCTCGGAGGGAAACGCGCTCTTTTCTCCCCCGCCGTCGACGGCAAAAACGTAAGTTTTTGATGTGGGGCGTTATTTTGCACTCAAACAGGTGCGTTTTGAATTTTTTTAGTGTATAATGCCGTCGCTATGAAGTTATCCCTCGCTCAAAAGCTCAAGGAAAGCCTGAAAATGTTCCTGGTCTTTTTCAAGATCGGGCTGTTTTCCTTCGGCGGCGGATACGCCATGCTCACGATGATAGAGCACGAGGTGGTGGACAAGCGCGGCTGGCTCACCCACAACGAACTGCTGGACATCTTCGCCATCGCGGAGAGCACCCCCGGCGCCATCTCAATCAACATCGCGACATTCATCGGCACCAAACGCGCGGGCGTCATCGGCGGGTGCATCACCACATTCGGCGTGGTGCTGCCTGCGTTCCTCGTCATTTTCGCGCTCTCCTATGTTCTCGACCTCGTGCGCGACAACGTATGGGTGAATGCCCTCTTCAAGGGCGTGAGAGTGGGCGTGGTCGTGCTCATCATCCACGCTGCCCTCAAATTCCTCAAAGAGATGAAGAAAAAAGTGGTGACCGTGCTGCTCGCCGTGGCGATGTTCTGCCTTGCGGCGTTCAGCTCCGTCAACGTCATCTACCTGATGCTGGGCTCCATCGGCATCTCCGTCGCCGCCGTCATCATCGCGCACGCCTGGGCAAGGAAAAAATTCCTCGTGAAAGTCTCGGCGGGCACCCCCGTTTACACCCGCAAGGGCGCTGCCCTTGACCCGGGCTTGAATGCTGCCCGTTCCTCTTCCGATGGCGTTAAAAACTCCAAGGACATCACTCCGAACGGAGGCTTTGATGTTGAAGGAGCCCTCGACCCAGGCTCGAATGTTGACCGTTCCTCCTCCGAGGACAGCGAAACCTCCGAGTACAATACTCCGACCGAGTGTATTGATATTGAAGAGGGCAACGCCCTTGACACGAACGCCGACGGCGTGAACGAAGACGAAGGAGGGCGGAAAGATGCTTGAGCTGCAACTGTTCTGGACCTTCTTCAAGATAGGGCTGTTCACCATCGGCGGCGGACACGCGATGATCCCCCTCATCATGGAAGAGATCGTCGCCAAGGGCTGGCTGTCGCAGGAAGTGCTGCTGGACTTCATCGCCATCTCCGAGAGCACGCCGGGTCCCTTTGCCGTCAACATCGCGACCTACGCGGGACAGGAAGTGGCGGGGATCGGCGGCGCCATCATGTGCACTCTGGGCGTGGTGCTGCCCTCCCTCATCATAATCGTCATCATCGCGAAGTTCTTCTCCCGCTATATGAACCGCCCCGTCGTGCAGGAAGTGTTCGACCATGTGAGCGGGTCGGTGACGGGACTGCTCTTCTCCGTTGCGGTGGAAGTCGGCATCCTCGTGATGTTCGGCATGGACGGGCTGCTCGACGGCGCCGCGTTCAAGCCGGATTGGATCGCCATCGGACTCTTCCTGGGGCTGCTCGCGATCTCCTTTATCAGGATCAAAAAGAAAAAACTGCCCCCCATCGCCATCATCCTGCTCTCCGCGGTCGGAGGTGTGCTGCTCTACGGATTCATCCCCGTCTGAGAAAAATTTGATATCGCGTCATCCGCCGCTTTCGCGGGTTTGACCGCGCAAAATAAAACGATAAACGCCGCTTTTGTTCAAAATGCGGCGTTTTTCATTCTCGCAGACCGTCTCGCGCGCGGTTGCTCTCGCGGCGCATGCGTGTTATACTGCCCGCAGGAGTTTATTATGCCACAGGAACAGATCGAAAAGACCTTTGCCGACATCACGGCAAGCTGCGCTAAAGTAGTCAGCTATTACCATTTGCAGAACGGCATCTCGCCCATCAAGCGCCTTTACGTCAAAAACTCGTCCGATACGGAACGGGACGGACTTCGCATCAGAATAAGTTCGGAGCCGAAATTCCTGCTGCCCACCGAGATCACGGACGTCAGGATCCCCCGCCGCACGACGGCGAAATTCGAGGCGGACGTCAAGCTCTCCCCCCTCTACATGGTCGCCTTGGACAAACGCGAACAGGGCGAGATAAGGCTCGAGGTGTTTGACGAAAACGACGCGTGCGTGGCTATGCAGCGTTTTCAGGTGGACCTGCTCGCCTTCAACGAATGTGATTTTTCCGAGGATCCCGGCAGCCTTGCCGCGTTTGTCAGGCGGACTGCGGAACTCAACAAACTTCTCAACCTCGCCTCCCGCAAATTGCAGGGGTGGAACCTCAATGCCTGCACCGGCTATTCGGGGACGCGCAACAACGTGCGCAACCACTTTGCGGCATGTTACAGCGTGCTGGCGGATCAGAAGCTCGCGCGGGCGGAGGAAAAGACGGACGCGGGCTTCATGTTCGTGTCCGACCACCGCGACACTCTGATCTCGGGCGCGGCGACTCCCCCTGAGCTCGCGCTCATGCTCGCCGCCATGGTGGAAGCCAACGGTCAGAACGCGCTCCTCTCCCTCATCGGCGGGAAATGGTATGTGGGGTGTTTCCTCGTCAACGAATGTCTGCCCAACACGATCAGCGACGATGCGGACATGCTGCGCAAAAAATCGGAGCGCGGAGTGAGCGACATCAGCCTGGTGTGCGTCAACGACATATTCGGCGGCATTTCCTTCGAAAAGGCGGAAAAGAGCGCACAGGCGGTGCTCAAAAAGGACGCGGATGCGGACTTCATCGTTGATATCAAGCGCGCGCGTATCATGCACATCTTCCCTCTCCCCGAGAGGGTGAAGGGCGACAACGGCTACGACCTCAGACAGAGCAAGGACTATTTCACGGACATCGCGCCCAAACAGCTCAAGGAATACGGCGGCGACATCGGCGGCGAGAAGGAGATCAGCCGCGTCACGCAATGGGAGAGGCGCCTGCTCGACATGGACATGCGCAACGCCCTGCTCAACTTCAAAGTGTCACAGACGGTGGTCAAGCTCATCGTCCCCAGCCTTGAAGACTTCATCGAAAACATGGCGGAGATCCGCGCCTACACGCTCGAAAGCAAGCCCAAGGAAAACCTCGAAAGCCTGGACAAACTCGTCAACGGCTTCGACCGCGGCGGCTTTCTGAAGCCCTTTGCGGACTATATCCTCTATGAATACCGCAACCGCAGGCTGCGCACCGTCTTCGACCAGCGCGAGCACGACGCGGCGCTCCTCCGCCTTTACAGAAAAGAGCGTTCCATACAAGAGGAAACGGGCACCCTCACCCTCTATCTCGCCGCGGGCTTCCTCCGCTGGAAGGAGCAGGAACAGAGCGAAGACAAATACGCGCCCCTCTTCCTCTACCCCGTCACCATCAACCGCAAGGGGCTTTCCGCGCCCGTTTATTCCCTGGACGTCAACCTCGACGACCTCAGGGTGAACAGCACTCTGCTCGAATTCCTCTATCAGGAGTTCGACCTGGATATGCGCGGGCTTGCCGACGCCCCCCTCGCGACGCCTCAGGACGTCCTTTCCGTATTGCAGCGGATCAAGCGCGAGACGGTACGTTTCAAGGGCTGGGACGTCATCGGCAACGTCTTCCTCGCAAGCCTCTCCTTCGGCAACTATCTGCTGTGGCACGACGTCAAATATAAGAGCGACCGCTTCCGCGCACATCCCATCGTGCGTTCCCTCATCAACAACCGCCTGGAACTGCCGGAGGGCGCCTTCGATCTCTCCGACCGCAGCAGCGACGAGGCGTACATAGGCGAAGAAAAGATGTATCTGCCCATCTCGGCGGACAGCTCGCAGTATTCCGCGATCTACGACAGCCTTTCCAAGAGTTTCGTGCTGCACGGACCTCCCGGCACGGGCAAGTCGCAGACCATCACCAACATCATCGCCAACAACATAGTGCGCGGACGCCGCGTCCTCTTTGTTGCGGAAAAGATGGCGGCGCTCTCCGTCGTCCACCGCAGACTGCAAGCGATAGGTCTCGGTGATTTCTGCCTGGAACTGCACTCCAACAAAGCCAACAAGAACGTGGTGCTGAACCACATCATCAACACCCTCTCCCTCGCGGACTCCGTCCCGGAGCAGAACCTTGAGGAAAAAGCGGCGGAGATCGCCGTCCCCCTCGAAAAGCTGCAAAAGGAACTGGACGCGATGCACCGCAAACGCTATCTCGGCTTCTCCGTCTATCAGGCGATCCTGGACTATTTCGCCAACGAGAACGCGCCCGACTGCCTCAACATCGACAGCCTCTTCTATGAGAAGCTGACCGAAAGCTCCTTCAACAACTATCTCGACGTGCTGACCGAGCTTTCCCTCCGTGCCAAAGAGTGCGGCGACATCGAGAAGTCCCCCTTCCGTCACATCGGCGGCTTCACCTACGACGACAAGTGGCGCGCCGACGGCGAGAGCGTGCTCGAGATCTATCAGATGGAGCTCAAACACCTGCGCCAGTACGCAAGAGAACTCTATCCCCTCTTCAACATGCGCACGGTGTCCCTCACCGCGACGAAGCTCCGCGCCCTCTACGACATCTGCAAGCTGCTGGGGCTGGAATGCGTGCGCGCCTTCTTCTCCTACTGCGACAAAAAGCGCGCGGAGACGGGAGCGAGCGTACAGAGCGTCGCGGGCGACGCAAAGGGGCTCCTGGATTCCTTCCGCGAAGCGCTCGCCCGTCACCGTATGCTCACCGCGGAATATGTGAGCAAATACGGCGCCTATCCCTCCGACATCCCCATGTCCGACCTCGAAGCGGCGGTGAAAACGGAGAGCCCGAGCCGCGCCGTCAAAAAGCTCATCCCCTCCTCTGTGGAGAAAAAGGACAGAAAGTTCTATCTCGAATTCCTCGCCAAATGCGAGTCCAACCGTCTCACCCTCATGCGCAGGCGGGACGAGCTTGCGGCGGTGTTCGGCATGAGCGCCCCCGAGCTTGCGGGCGTCGAGGACCGCGCCGAAAAGATGACGGAACTCTACTCCTGCGCGGCAAAACTCTACGCCGACTTCGACGCGGGGCTCTTCAACGAGAGCTGCATCGAGCTCACCCGCTACGGCATCCACCGCTTCATCCCCTTCTTCATCGCGGCTTACGACAACTGCGAGAGGGCGGGAGAGGCGTTTGCGGAAGTATTCCGCACGGGCGGTTTCCTCGGCGGAGACGACCTCGGCGCACGCATCGAGTATGTCGCCAACGTGCAGAAGAACCTGGACTTCATCCCGAGCTGGTGCAGATATCAGGAGATGGTGGAGCATTGCAGAAAGAGCGGCTTCGACTTCATCCTCGAGCCCCTGGACGCGGGCGCCATATCCGCCGCCGACATCCTCTCCTGCTTCAAGAAATGCGTCTATTATAACTTCGTCAAGAGCGAGCTCTATCTCGACGACGTCCTCTGCCAATTCTCCGGGCTCACCCTCGAGGAGGCTGCGGCGAAGTTCAAGACCCTGACGGAGGAATACGAACGCCTCACCCGCCAGGAGCTCTACCGCAAACTCGTGCTCTCCCTCCCCCGCCCCGAGACTACGGGCGACCACAACCTCGAGCGCGTCATCCTCATGCGCGCGGAAAAGACGGGGATGAAGGGCACCACCCTCCGCGGCTTATTCTCGCAGATCCCGAACGTGCTGAAAGCGTGCTGCCCGTGCATGCTGATGTCCCCGACATCGGTGTCGCAGTTCCTCGACATCGACGCGGAGAAGTTCGACCTCGTCATCTTCGACGAGGCGTCCCAGGTGCCCACCTGCAAAGCCGTCGGGAGCATCGTGCGCGGCAACAACGTCATCATCGTCGGCGATCCCAAGCAGCTCCCGCCCACCACCTTCTTCAGCTCGGACTACAAGGACGACGAGCACTATGAGGTGGAGGACCTCGAGAGCATCCTCGACGACTGCCTCGCCCTTGGCATGCCCGAGAATCATCTGCTCTGGCACTACCGCTCCAACCACGAGAGTCTCATCGCTTTCTCCAACGCGATGTACTACGACAACACCCTGCTCACCTTCCCCTCCCCGGGCGAGCTCGGGAGCAAGGTGTCCTTCAAATATGTGGACGGCGTCTACGAGCGCGGCGGCTCCAAGTGCAACCGCAAAGAGGGCGACGCCCTCGTGCAGGAAGTCATCGCCCGCCTCAAAGACCCCGCTCAGCGCGGTCAGAGCATAGGCGTGGTCACATTCAACACCGCCCAGCAGAACTACATCGAGAACGAGCTCAACAAGCTCATCCACAAGCACAACCTTGACGCCGTCGCCTACGACTGCGACGAGCCCCTCTTTGTCAAGAACCTCGAAAGCGTGCAGGGCGATGAAAGAGACGTCATCCTCTTCAGCGTGGGCTATGCCCCCGACGCGAACGGCAAGCTCTCTTTGAACTTCGGTCCCATCAACCAGGCGGGCGGCTACAAGCGCCTCAACGTCGCCGTCACCCGCGCCCGCAACGAGATGAAAGTGTTCAGCGGCATCACGGGCAATATGATCGACCTCAACCGCACGGACAGCAAAGGCGTCGCGGGGCTCAAAGCCTTCCTCGAATATGCGGAGCGCGGCAGAGAAATGCTCGCCATCGCAAGCTCCGACATCTCATCGGCAACCGGCGGCATAGGCGAGCTCGTCGCGGCGGAGCTCAAAGACAAGGGCATCATGTGCGACTACAACCTCGGCGTCAGCGACTTCAAGATCGACGTCGCCGTCGTCGACCCCAGAAACAAGGACAAGTATATCCTCGCCGTCATCTGCGACAGCGAGAGCAGCTGCAAGCTCAAAGGCGTCAAGGACCGCGTCGCCATGCAGACCAAGATCCTGAAAAAGCTCGGCTGGAACACCTACACCCTCTGGACGGTCAACTTCTTCAACAACCCCCGCCGCGAGATCGCCAAGATCCGCGACCACATCACCACCCTCACGGAAAAGAAGGTTCTCTCCAAAAAGACGGTCAGAGACATCACCGCACGCTACCGCGCTCCCTACAAGAGCTACTACGCCAAACCCATGGCGAAAGCGGGCGCGGAATTCGTGCTCGACTTCGTCAACGAGGAAAAGATCCGCAACCGCATCCGCGACATCATTCAGACGGAATCGCCAATTGAGAGCTCCGTTTTGATGGATAAACTCCTTGTTATGTACAACGTGCCCAAGACGGCAAAGCGCGCGGTCACCACTCTTTCGCAATATCTCGACGAGTTCGCGTCCATGAAACAGGAGCATTTCGGCAAGGTGTTCTTTGCGGACAAGCCCGTGGAGACCTTCCGTCCCTCGGACACCCGCACCCAGCGCGACATCACCAAGGTGCACCCCGAGGAGATCATCGCCGCCGCACGCTGCGCAGTGGAAACGGGGCTCAATATGCGCCGCGCCGACGTCGTGAAAGAGGTGGTCAACCTCTTCGGCGGCAAGCGCACCAAAGCCGTCACCGAGTGGATCGAAAAAGCCCTCGACCTCGGCATCGCCGAAAACCGCCTCATGCTCACCGTGGACGACATCATGACAACATGACAACAGAAGCATCGGCTGACACATGCGCCTTGTCCCCCGATTCGCCGGCAGCGCTTTTGCGGGAACAAGCAAACATCATGTATGCGAATTTTTATTCGCGTATGGAAAACGGCAGACACGTCTGCCCTTATTTGCAAAGCTGTCTTGGCACACGCACCATCGGCAGTCATTCTTTCGACAGCGATTTCACATTGCGAATAGGCAGCCGTTACGGAGCATGCCCGACCGTCCCGAAAGTTCTGTTTATAGGAAAAGAGAGCGTCGAATATCACGGACGGTCGGGGGCAACCTCGTCTTCCGACACAAATCCCCATTATCTCCGCACATTGCGCACCATGGCTTACTTGAGCGAAAAGGCACGTAACGAAAAAACAGAATTTAATCCTTACGCTCAAACTGACGTCAGCCTTTTTAATGATTATTCCGCATACTTTGCTCTTACTAATTTTTACAAATGCGCTTTCAAAGACTCCGGAAAGCACAGCGATGTAAAAAACACGGCGGCACAAACAAAGAACTGTACAGATCTTCTGCTCAAAGAAATTGAGTGCATTCGCCCTCAGATAATTATTAAACAAACTCTTGCCGGCAGCCGCCGGTTTGAACAAATGCTGCAAGGCGTAGCCGTAAAATATTGCAACGAGGCGTTTTGCGGCACCCGACTGTACGAGGCGTGTGAAACGAGAATCAGCTCATATAAATACAACGCGTTGCCGAATACGCCATTCGCGCGTCTGTTTCCAGCCGCATTCTATATAGTTTACACCCCTCATCCGTGTGCAAGAGGGAAGTATTCGTTCGATCGCTCTTGGAAATACACAAAACAAGCAATCGACTTCGTTTTAGAAGATATTCGGCAAAGCTCCAAAATACTTTAAGCCGATTTATTAAAAAAGCGGGATCTCCTCCCGCTTTTTTAATTCTGTTTCTTTTACTTCCGCACTTCGAAGTACGCTCTGGGGTGGGCGCACACGGGGCAGACCTCGGGGGCTTCGGTGCCGAAGTGGATATGTCCGCAGTTGCGGCACTTCCAGGCGACGACTCCGTCCTCTTTGAACACTCTGCCCTCCTGCACGGCTTTGAGCAGGCGGAGATATCTCTCCTCGTGTTCCTTCTCGATGGCGGCGACCCCGCGCATACGGGCGGCTATCTCGTGGAAACCTTCCGCGTCCGCCTCGTCCGCCATCCAGTTGTACATATCCGTCCACTCGGCGTGTTCGCCCGCGGCGGCGTCGATGAGATTCTCGGCGGTGGTGCCGATGCCGTGGAACTCCTTGAACCAGAGCTTGGCATGTTCCTTCTCGTTGTCGGCGGTCTCGAGGAAGATGGCAGCGATCTGCTCATAACCCTCCTTTTTCGCCTTGCTTGCGTAATAGGTATACTTGTTGCGCGCCTGGCTTTCGCCCGCGAACGCCGCCATCAGATTCTTCTCGGTCTTGCTGCCTTTAAGTTCCATAATTCTCCTCCTTAGGGGTTTTAATCATTGTAACACGCCCCGCCCCTTTCCGCAAGAGCGAAAATGCCCGCAGCCCCGAACGAGTGTTATTCACGCCCTCTTTTGCCCCGATTAAACGCATTTTTCTTGAAATTAAGCGGATTTTTCCTGCGTTTTGGCTGTCGGCGTGGAACAATGCGGGCGCAGAAAATGATACACTTCACTTGTCCGGACGGGGAAGTCATGACCCCCAATCAAAAGGAGAACAACAAAGCGCTTTGAAACACATCAAGAATGGTCAAGAGCTATATCGTCCTCAAAATGTACGACGAATTGAGAAAAGGGAGAAAGATCGACCTGCGCGCGTGGTGCGATATGTACAAGATCTCGCTGCCCACCTTCCGCAGGCACATCGCCTTCCTCAGGGGCTACCTGATGGAGACGCACGGCGTAGACCTCATCTACGACCGCTCCATCTCGGGATACAGGCTTGAACCGCCCTTCCCGTTTTGATGATGCGCCCGCGCAAAGAGCGGATCACCCGGGGAGCCGCCGCTTCGAAAACGAGGGAAAATGATCGCCGCGCAAAGATGCTCTTTCCGTTCCGAAATGCGGAACGGGATGAGGCGCAGAACGATACGGAGCGGCTGAGAACTGCCGCGGCGAACTAAAATGCGCCGCCCTTCGGTGCGGCGGCGCGGGAAAACTCGCAAACTTCCGCTCTTCATAACGATCGGAAGCCCGAGTCCCGTCACATCTCATCGCAAGCGGCGCGCTCACAGTATCTCGAAGGATACGGTGACGCGGAAATAGCAAAGCGTGGCGGTGCCTCTCGCACCCGACAGCACCCTGCCGTCATACACCGCGCCCGTGCCGCCTGAATGACCGCCCTCGTCGTCCGAGAAACCGAAGCTCGGCTCGACGACATTCCCCCAAGTCAACGCAACGTCGAACTCGGCGGACATGAGATCTCTTGCATGCGTCACTTCCACGTCCATGCGCACGCGGGCTCCGATGGGCGCGCTCAGGATGAGGTTGGTCACGCTCTCGGGATAGACGGACGGCGCGACGATGAAGGTGTATTCCTCTCCCTCTTCGAGGACGAGGGTGACGCCCTCACCCGAGGTCGTTTGCTCCCAGACGGCGGTGAGCCGCACCTCCGCCCCGTCCCGCCTCGGGATGAATACGCGAGGGACAAACTTGCCCTCTTCGTCCTGCCAGCCCATAAAGGCATACCCCGGTTTTTCGGGCGCGGGCAGGACATATTGCCCGCCCGTGAGACGGGTGACCTCGCCGTCGTTTTCCAACACCACATCCGAGAGCGCAAGCCCGAAATTCATGCGCCCGCCATCCACGCAATTTGCCGCAAATGACGCTTCATCTTCGGAAAGCGGTGTATAAACCGTATAATTGTCGCAAAACGCGCCCCTTTCCACCGTCTTCACCGAGCTCGGCAGCAGGATCTCGAAGTACCGCTGCGTGTCCGTCTCGAACGCGCCCGTCTCTATGACTTCCAGTCCTTCGGGCAGCACTATGCCGACGTGAGTCAGGGGCATCGCGCCCCGCTCTATCCTCTTCACGCCCTCGGGGAGCAGGACGGGGGCGCCGAGCACGGTCACATGCTTGAAAGCGTCCTCTCCTATCGTCTCGAGTTTGCTGCCATCCTCAAAGCGCAGCTCGCCCACATTCACATACATGAACGCGTCGCTCGTGACTGTGTGTACGGACGCGGGCACGGTGAACGCGCCCGTGACATTGACATGATAAAGAGTGCGGTGCCCTATCGTCTCCACCGTCTCGGGCAGGGTGACGGAGCGCACCGTGATCGTGTCGGCGGCGTATTGCGCCGAGAACAGTTCCTGCACGCCCGTCACGGGCTTGCCCTCTATCTCGGATGGGATGACGATGTCCACGTTTTCTCCCGTTTCCCCCGTATATCCGGTGACGATGACGTATGTCTCGCTCTTTTCATAGGTGAGGTCTTCCGCAGACCCGCTCGTGGTCTCCTTCTGCCATATGGCGTAGAGGGTGAGCTGTTCCGTCCTGCCGAGCGGGGTGGCGGCGTAGAATTGCCCCGTGCCGTCCGCGCGGTCGTTCCAGCCGAGGAAGCGGTAGCCGGGGCGGACGGGTTTTTTCAGCGGGATGCTCTCGCGGTCGTTGGCGCGGTCGGGGTTGTCGCCCTTGTCCGTAAAGTCCTCGCACATGAGGTCGTAGACTATGAAATACTCCACGGGCGCGAGGGATTTATACACCGCGGTGAGCGTCATGCCGTCGCGGATGTTGGAGCGGTCCACCACAGAGACAGCGTCCCCATTCTCGTCCACCCAGCGCAGGAACTCGAAACCGTCAAGAGAGGGGCGGGGCGGCGTGAAAGTCTCGCCGTACGCCACCTCGAAGGAATGCACGGAGAATGTGTCGCCGCCTGCCGGGAACGTCCCTTCCCCCGCGTTGAGGGTGACGGTGAACATGTCCGGCACGAACTTGGCGTAAAGCCGCGTGATGCCCGCGATGTTCTCCTCGTCGATGACCGTCACCTCTTCCCCCGAGAAATCGGGCGCCGCCCACCAGCCCGCGAAGGTGTGTCCGTATTTTTCGAGCGGCGCGAGCGTGACCGTCTCGCCGTACAGCACGCGGTTGGGGTTGCTCTCGCCGTCGCGGTAATGCCCGCCGTCCGTCTCGTAGATGACGGTGTACTCGTTGGGTTTCCAGACCGCATAGAGAGTGATGTCACCCTCCCCGCCCGAAAGCGAAGTGACGGGCTCTCCCCTGCCGTCCGCACTCAAATACCAGCCGACGAAGGTATATCCTTCCCTTCTTGCTTCGTGGAGCACCGCGGTCTCACCCACGCCGATGACGGCGGGGTTCTCCGCCGCGGGGACGCCCCCTCCGAGTACATAGGTCACCTTGCTCTGCGCGTCGCTGCGCTGCCAAAGCGCGTAAAGGGTGAGATTGCGGGCGTTCTCTCCGCCCACGCTCTCCACTCTCTCGCCGCCGGACGGCGCGTCGTACCAGCCTAGGAACACATATCCCGCGCGGGATGGGGACGCGAGCCCGACGCTCTCCCCCGCCGTGACCTCGGAAGGGTTGGAGACGGACATCACGCCGCCGTTCAGCACATACTTCACGGTGTAGACGATGTCGCTCCATTTTGCGTAAAGCACGATGTCCGCGCACCCGCAGGAGACCGCGGTCACGGACTCGCCGGAATAGTCCGCGGAAAGATACCACCCCTCGAACTCCGTCCCCGCCTTGACGGGCACGGGCAGCGTGACGGAGCCGCTCTCCACGGTGAAAGTCTGCGGCGCATCCCCCGAGACGCGCCCGCCGTTGAGCCAGAGGTCTATGGTGTATTCTTTGGGTCTGTATGTCGGGAAAATTTCAATATCCGAGGTTATTTGCAACGGAATCGGCTGATAAACTCCGTTTTCGTCCGTCCAGCCGAGAAACTCGTAGCCGCTGCGGGAGGGCTCCGCGGGCGAGAACCACTCGCCTTCGCCGACATCGTAGACGACGCCGTCCGCCGTCACCGCAAAGACCGTCTTGTCCGTAGACAGCGCGGGCGGGAGCAGCACCGCGAGCAGGATCGCCGTCACGCAAAGCAGCGCGCACGCCGCGATGAACGTGAACGAACGGCGCCTGCGCTTTTTCGCCTGCGGGAGCGCGATGACACGCTCCTCCGGCTCGATGCCGAAATA